>JAUVCD010000012.1 GCA_030590865.1 Myxococcales bacterium
CGACGCCGGCGAGGATTGCGACGACGGCATCCACAACAGCGACGTGGCCGCCGACGCTTGCCGCTCGACCTGCGTGGAGGCTCGTTGCGGCGATGCCGTTCTCGACGCCGATGAGGAATGCGACGATGGCAACGCCGTGGCCAATGACGGCTGCGCCGTAGACTGCACCGACGAAGACCCACCCAACGGTACCGGTGGCGCACCCACCTGCCCGGATGACGACGATGACGACGACGATGACGACGGCTGCAGCTTCGGCCAAGCCCCCACCGGCGACCGCTCTGGCGGCCTCTGGACCCTGGCCCTCCTAGCCCTAGCCACCCTCCGCCGCCGTAGCTAGTTTCCGGCCCGAAAGGCGCTGCGGTCTCGCGCGCCCCTGGCGGGGCGAAGGGCGCGCGAGCCCTTCGCTAGCGCCTCATGTCGGCCGACTTGCTTTTTTTTCTCGGGGTTTTTTGAAAAACCCCGCCCCATCGCTTGCTTCGCTCACGGTTTCGGGTCCCGACGCGCTTCGCGCGTCACCCGTGCACGTGCCTTCGGCGACGGGGCCCCACCCTAAAAGCGCTTCGCGATAGAACAGAGGCGCTGCGGTCTCGCGTGCCCTTCGCGAGTTCGTGGCGCTACGGGTTCTTGATCCGCCCCTGGATGGCCTGGATGGTCTGCCGCATCTTGGCGGCTTCGGAGCGGCATGCCGGTGGGCAGGAGCCTAACCCGAGGAGGCCGCAGCCGTGCTTGCGGCCCACGGTGAGTGGGCGCAGCAGCTTTATGCACCGGTCGTCGCCATCCGCCGCTGCTCGGGCCAGCAGGTTGTATTTGGCGCGGCAGCCGGTGGTGCTGCGCAGCTCGAAGGCGATGCGTAGCGCTGGCGTGGCCCGCTTGCTGACCTTGGGGTCTGACAGCAGCTTGTCGGTGCGCTTGCGGTGCCCAACCTTCTGGGTGCCGAGGGCGTAGAGCAGATCCGGCCCCTCGCTCCCCAGCTTCGCGGCCATCAGCTCGAAGGCGCGGTCGGCGTGTTTGCCCCCTTGGGCCACTGCCGTTTCCACCGTGCGCTTCACGTCTGGATCGCTGCTGGCCTCGGGCGAGCCCTTGACCAGCTGTTCCAGCGTATCGAGGGCGGCGGGCATGGTCTTGGGATGTTGAGCCTGGGCCAGCATCAGCTCTTTGAGCACTGCCGGGTCGCCAGGAAACCGCTCGGCCAGCACCGCCAGGGTCTCAATCCCCGAGCCCTTGGCGATGTCGAGCTCTTCGGTCGTCGCGCGATCGCGATCCGGACCTTTCGAGCGACCCGCCGGCGCCTCCTTGTCTCCGCTGTCCGCGTTCGAGCCGGCCACCACGGCTTGCATGGCGGTCGGGGGTCGCAGCGCGGCGGTCACCAATACCAGGGCGCCCAGCCCGGTCGCCCCTGCTATCACCAGCGGCAGCACCCGGGCGGGAGCCGCTGGTCGGCGATTGCCGTCACTGCCCATCCCGCGCCCTCGTCGCTGGACGATGGCCACGGCCACGGCCACGGCCAGGCTGGTGAGGAACAGAATGATGTCCCAACCCGGCCAGCTTGCGGCCACCGTGCCTGACCGGAACACGCCCTCGACGAGCCGCGCCAGCAAAGCCGAGAAGCCGTAGACCGAGCCACCTGCGAGCAGCGGTGCCCGCACCTCGGCGAGCATCGCCAGCGTTTTCAGGCTGTTGTTCCAGGCGTTGCGGCGAATGTGGCGGGTGACCAACACCAGGGGGGTGATGAGCGCTGCCAGGCCGCCTAGCGCCAGCAGCGTCATCTCCATGCCCGTGAGCGACACCCCGGCGATCCGCAGCGTGGCGCCGATGGCGGTGATCAGCCCGATGACCAGGGCCATCAGTCCGGCCACGACTAACAGCACCAGCAGTCCTCGGGCATCCTTCACCGCCGCCCCTTGGCCTGCTGCGTCCAGGGTCGCCGGACCGGCTTGAATCGTCGGATGGATCCCGTCCCTTTGATCGAAGGGCGCCAAGGCGTCGTAGAGCTCGCCGATCGTCTGATAGCGCTCCTCTGGATCCCGAGCGATGGCCTTCTGGATGATGAACTCCAGGTGTTCGGGAATGGACGGGTCGATGGCCCGCGGTCGTTCGGGCTCTTGAGTGAGCACTGCAACCAGGGTCGCTGACGGGTCATCCCGCTCGAAGAGCACCTGGCCCGTGAGGGCTGCGTACATGATGGCGCCCACGGCGTAGATGTCGGCCCGATGGTCCACCCGCTCCCCCCGGGCCTGCTCCGGAGGCATGTAGGCTGGGGTGCCCATGATCATCCCGGTGCGGGTGAGGGGTTTGCCCGCGTTGTCGTCGAGCCGCGAGATGCCGAAGTCGAGCACTTTGACGAGTGGATCGGCGGGATTGCCGGTCAGGAACACGTTCTCCGGCTTGATGTCCCGGTGGACCACTCCCTGCTGGTGGGCGGCAGCCAGGGCCTTGCAGATCTGCCGAACGATGCGCACCGTCGTGCCGACCGGCAGTTTTTTGGCGGCATCGAGCGCGTCGCCCAGCTCCTGGCCATCGAGCAGCTCGGCGACCAGAAAAGGTCGACCATCCGGGGTCCGGTCCACGTCGTAGACCCCCACCACATGGGGGCTCGAGATCGAGCTGGCCGCCTCGGCCTCGCGCCGAAATCGCTCAATCACGTCCCGTTGACGAAGGAACTCGGGGTGGAGCGTCTTGATGGCGAAGCGCTTGCTGGCGATGCGCGTGTGCTGTGCCTCATAGACCCGTCCCATGCCGCCTTCGCCCAGCACCCGTTTGATCGTGTAGGTGTCGCAGAGGGTCGTGTCGATCAGCTCGTCGACCTCTTCCATCGGCGGTGGCGGGCCGGACCACGAGCGAGTCGACGCGGGCTGTTGAGCGCCCATCTCGCGCAAGCCCGAGGCGGCGTAAGGGGGGCCGTCAGGCACCGTGTCTCCTGCGGGAGCATCAGGCGGGAAATTGTCGGCTTCAGCCATGGGGACGACCGCGCAGCAATCTTAACGCGAGGCGCAGCTGAACGCCCCCAGCATCGGGCCCCGAACTGGGATATCCTGTCGAGGCCACCTCAGGGGAAAGCCGATGAAGCCAGCCATTCGACCTGTCTTGCTCGCCGCTGTGACGCTCGCGATTGCAGCCTGTACCACTATTCTCGGAAACGACTTCGAGATCCTGGAGACTGCTGCCGGCGGTGGCGGTGGTACTGGCGCGACCGGTGGATCCGGCGGCAGCGGCGGCACGGGCAACTACGGTGGCAGCACCGGCGAGGGGCCCCAGCTGATCGGGAGCTCGCCTGAGAACGGCGAGCAGCAGGCTTCGGTGGTTCCCTTCGGCCGGCTGATCTTCGATCGCCCCGTGACCGTCGGCGATGCCACCGGGAAGATCAGGGTGGGCACCGAGGCGGCGCCTGACGGAGAAATAGCCCAGGTCGAGGCCTGCCTGGATAACAGCCCGAGCTGCATTCGCTTCGTGGTGCCGGTGGCGCACACTGTGGATGGCCGCTTGCCTGGTGGGACCACCTTCACGGTGGTGGTGGACCAGAGCTTCCCCGATCCGCAGGGCAACACCAACGATGCTGACGCCAGCATCAGCTACACGACCTTTGCCTACAATCCCGACTTCTTCTCCGACATGGCCATCAACGACGAGCTCGGCGGAATCGTCTATGTCGGCGATGTGGGTGGGCAGACGATCAACGCTCTCTATGTGACCGGCGAAGGCTGGATCAACAACAGTGGTCCCGACGTCGTGCGCATCGATTTGAGCCCTCAGGGCCAGCCGCTCGGCGTCCAGATTGCCGCCACGCCCAACCTGTACGTGGGCTCGTGCGCCAACAACGCCGTGCAAGAGGCCTATGGGCTCGACCATTACGGCAATCGTCTGTTCCTGTCGGCCAACTTCTGCGACGCCGTCGTGCCGATGACCATCGATGTGAACAACGGCAACCTGGATCCTACCGGCGGCTTTCACGGCACCGACCTGGGCACGCCGGATAACCTCCTCTTCCGGGTGGATTCAGTGGTCGTGGTGCCGGATGGCAACAGTTTCCTCTACTACTTCGGCTCCGGCGCCCATGGCAGCGGTCCGGTGATGAGCGGCGTTCCCTGGTACCGGCCCCTCTACATGGTGGCCTGGGAGCTGTTTGTCGAGCGAGACGGGCTGTTCGATGCAGAGCCGCCTTTCTACCTAGCGAGCAGTCACGAGGGCACGGACACGGTGATCTACCTCGCCAACGGCGAGACCATTCTCAAGCTCGCCCAGGCTGATGGCCACGAGCTCAACCGCCACGTTACTGCCGGCGCGAGCTACCACACGCCGGGGTTCCGAACCGATTCCCAGGGCCGGCTCTACGTCGGTAGCGAGACCTCCCTGGTGGTCTACGACACCACCGGCTTCAACGGTTTCACCGAGCTGGCGGTACGCGAAGGGCTCGATTTCCGTCGCCTCGACGTCCGGGAGGATGGGTCGGTAGTCCACGTCTACTTTGCCGACTTCCAGGGCCCCTTGGAGATCCGCGAGCTAGTGCTCGAATTCTAGGCCCGCCCGGGTGGTCGCTCCGTCGGCCAGCGCTCTTGCCGGGGTGGTCTCATGGTTGCAGCCCCGGCGGCTGGCATGCGCTAGGATCCGGCCGCTATGGGTCTCGCTTACGTCTTCGCTCTCATCGTGGGCCTGGGGATCCTGACGATCCAGGCCTTCCTCGGATCGAAGGACGCTGACGCGGACCACGGCGCCGATGCTGATGCGGACCACGATTTCAATGTCGATGCCGACGCGGATGCCGACTTCGATGCGGACGCCGATGCCGACTTCGATGCTGATGCGGACGCCGACGCCCACCTGGGCGCCGACTCGGTGCATGTCCAGACAGGCCAGGCTGCTGACCAGGACATGGGCTTCGGTAGCTTCGTGGCCCTCTTTCTCTCGGTGCGGTTCTGGGTGTTTGCGTCCCTCGGCTTCGGCCTCAGCGGCACCCTGCTTCATTACGTGACGAGCGTTGGCGCGGTGGCCACGGCCGTCACCGCCGCCACCATGGGGCTGGTGAGCGGCTTGGCCGTCGCCATGGCCTTTCGGGCTCTCAAGAAGACCGCCGGCACCCGGCCCGAGCACACCGGCACGGCGGTGGGGCACCTGGGGCGCATCATCGTGCCCTGCGGCGACCAGACCACCGGCAAAGTGCGCATCGAGCTAGGTGGCCATACCGTCGACCTGATGGCGAAATCCACCGGGCTGCGCATCGAGCGAGGCGACACGGTGGTCATCGAAGAGGTCGAAGGCGAAGTCGCCCAGGTGTCTCGGGCGCCTGAAGAGTTGCAACGGTCGAGCTGACCGATCCCCGTCGCTGCCTGGTGCGAAAAGCTGCGGCCGCCCTCTACAAACTGGTGCGGAGGGGTCATAATCCGCCGCCATGACGATTCAATCCTCATTGGGGGGGCCGCTATGGGCGCTTGCGAGCGCTGCCCAGCAACGGCCCAGGGCTATGTCTACGGATGTCGACAGCCTCATCACCGTGCTGGTCGCGGCCGTCGCCGTGCTGGTGGGCTTCTTCATCGTTATCGCAATTGTGAAGCGTTTTCTGTTCATTTGCGGCCCCCAGGAAATCCTGGTGTTCAGCGGCCGTTCTCACAAGCTGCCTGACGGTACGGTCAGCAATTACAAGATTCTGCACGGCGGTCGTGGCTTGCGGCTCCCCTTCCTCGAGATCGTGCGGCGCATGGACATGCGCCTCTTTCCCGTGGAGGTGATGGTCGAGAATGCCTATTCGGCTGGCGGTATTCCGCTGACGGTGCGGGCCATCGCCAACGTCAAGCTGTCGAGCGATGACGTGGCGGTGCGCAATGCCGTGGAGCGGTTCCTCGACTTCCACATGTCCCAAATCGCCGTGGCGGCCCAGCAGACCCTCGAAGGTGTGCTCCGCGAGGTCATCTCGCAGCTCACGCCTGAAGAGGTCAATGAGGACCGGCTCAAGTTTGCCGAGAGCCTGATGGACAACGCTCGGGACGACTTCCACAAGCTCGGTCTCGAGCTCGAGGTGCTGAAGGTACAGCACGTCTCGGACGAGCAGGAATACCTGTCCAACCTCGGTCGCGCCCGGATCGCCGGCATGCTGCGAGACGCGGAGAACGCCGAGAACTCAGCCAACCAGGCGGTGGCGGAGAACAAGGCTGCCGCCCGCGAGGCAGCCGAGACGGCCACCAAGCAGGCTGAAACCGCGGTGGTGCAATCCAAGAACATTGCCGCCGGCGAGATGGCCACCCTCGACGCCAACGCCAAGGAGGCGGAGAACCAGGCCGGCATGGCGGTCGAGACCGCCCGGATGAAGGCGGAGCAGCACCTGCAAGAGCTCCGCGCCACGCTCGAGAAGCTGCGGCTTCAGTGCGACGTGGTGCTGCCTGCCGAGGCCAACCGTAAGGCGGAGCAGCTCAAGGCCCGTGGTCAGGCTGCTCCAGCCATCGAAAACGGCAAAGCGGTCGCCGAGGCCTTGCGCCTGGTGGCCCACGAGTGGGCGGCGGCAGGCGATGCCGGCCGTGACGTCTACGTGCTGCAACAGCTGCCACGGCTGGCCGCCTCGGCGGCCAAGCGTGTCGCAGGCTCGGCGGTGGGCAGCATCAAGCTGGTGGCTGGCGACGAGTCGGCCTACACGGCGGTGCTTGCGAGTTACCCGGCCGCCGTGGTGCGGGTGCTGCAAGAGACTGGCGAGGCCCTGGGCATCGACATCGCGCGGCTGCTTGCCCCGGCCAAGCACGGGACCTCTGGTGGCGGAGGATCTGGAGGCGGTGGCGGTCAGCGCCCCAAGGCGCGTGCCCCGATGGGAAAGCCCGGCGCAACCGAGATCATCGACCCACCTGAAACGCGCCGCGGCGTGCCGGGAGGTGAAGCATGATCGAGATTATCATCGTCGTGGCCATCACGATCCTCGTGGTCGTGATCTTCATCGGCTACACCCTCAAGAACCTGCTCTTCGTGGCTACGCCCAACCAGGTGTTGGTGCTGGCTGGCGGCCAGCACCGCCTCCGCAAGAAGATCGTCGGCTACCGCGCGATCCGTGGTGGCCGCGCGGTGCGCATGCCTCTCATCGAGTCGGTCCACTGGATGGATCTGTCCAACATCCCGGTGGACATCCAGGTGAAACACGCCTTCTCCAAGGGCGGTATTCCGCTCAACGTGCAGGGCATCGGCCATGTCAAGCTGCCCGGGGCCGAGCCACGGCTGTCCAACGCCGTGGAGCGTTTCCTCGGCCGCTCCCGTGCCGAGATCGCTCAGATTGCTCGTGAGACTCTCGAGGGCAACGTCCGCGGTGTCCTGGCCCAGCTCACCCCCGAGCAGGTCAACGAGGACAAGATAGCCTTCGCCAACAAGCTGCTCGACGAGGCGGAGCACGACTTCGTGCGCATGGGGCTGGTGCTCGACACGCTCAAGATCCAGAACGTGACCGATGACGCCAACTATCTCAACTCGATTGGCCGCATTCGAGGAGCCTCGATTCGTCGTGATGCTGCCATCGCCGAGGCCACAGCCAAGAGCGAGGCGGCGATTCAGAAGGCCGGCAACTGGGAGGCCAGCGAGCTTGCCAAGATTAAGGCCAACCTCGCCATCGCCAAGCAGGACACTAACCGGCGGGTGAAGGATGCCGTTACCGGTCGAGCGGCGAAGATCGCCGAGGCCGAGGGTGATGTCCGCGCCGAAATCGCCAAGATCGAAGAGGACATCAAGCGCCAGACTGCGCGCGCCCCGCAGGTCGAGCGGCAGCTCGACGCCGATGTGGTCCAGCCTTGGGATGCCCAGCGCGCCAAGCTGGAGCAAGAGGCTCAAGCCGACGCGGCCTCCATCATCGAGCGTGGTCGCGCCGAGGCGGGGGCGCTCAAGAAGCTGGTCCAGGAGTATCGTGCATCGGGCGGGGCAGCCCGTGAGGTGTTGGTGCTGCAGCAGCTGATGCCCATGCTGGACACCATCGCCGGCGCCGACCGGAAGACGAAGATCAAAGAATGGACCGTGTTGGGCGGTAGCGACGATGGCGACTCGTTCGCCCACAAGGCTATCCAAACCAGCGAGCGGATCCGCGCGGCCACCGGCGTCGATCTCATCAAGACGGCTGGGCGCCTCGGCGGCGGCGGCAAGCCTCCCTTGCCGCCAGCCCAGGGCGGCTGAGTCACCCCTAGGGCATAGCGGGCAGCGCCGTTGGAGCGCTGCCCGTGGGGCTGCACCGATCGGTTTGGGAGCCTGCTTTCGGCAGCCCATCCCGGCCAGACCAGTGCTAATAGGGCCATCATGAAGGTCTGCATGGTGGGAACCGGATACGTGGGTCTGGTGAGCGGTGCTTGCTTCGCCGAGACGGGCAACCACGTGGTCTGCGCCGATATCGACGAGAGCAAGATTGCCGTCCTAAATCGCGGTGAGATCCCCATTTTCGAGCCCAACCTGGACACGCTGGTCGAGCGGAACGTCCAGGCCAAGCGGCTGTCGTTCTCCAGCGACGTGGGGGATGCCATCGCCCGGGCGACCGCCGTCTTCGTGGCGGTCGGCACGCCCCCTCGCTCTGATGGCGCGGCCGACCTGAGCGCCGTGGACAAGGTGGCTGAGACGGTCGCCAAACACGTCAAGCACGAGTCTGTGCTGGTGCTCAAGAGCACCGTACCGGTGGGGACCAACGCTCGGGTCCGTCGCATCGTTGCTGATGCGCCCCACCGGATCCACGTCGTGTCCAACCCCGAGTTTCTCAAAGAGGGTGCGGCCATCAACGACTTCATGCGGCCTGACCGCATCGTCATTGGTTGCGATGCCGACGATGAGTTCGCCCGGGACGTGATGCGGCGGCTCTATCACCCGGTGACGCTGGCCAAGGAACGCATCATCTGGATGGATCCGGCGAGCGCAGAGCTGACCAAATACGTGGCCAACACCATGCTGGCCATGCGCATCTCGTTCATGAACGAGGTTGCGTCGCTGTGCGAAAAGGTCGGTGCAGACATTCACCAGGTGCGCGCTGGGGTGGGCAGCGATCAGCGGATTGGTCCCAAGTTCCTCTATGCCGGACCGGGCTACGGTGGGTCCTGCTTCCCCAAAGACGTCAAGGCGCTGACCCACACCGGCACTGAGCACGGCTTGGTGCTCGAGCTCCCGACGGCGACCGATCGGGTCAACCGGCGCCAGCAGGGCGTGCTGGCCCGGAAGCTCAAGCAGATCCACTTCGACGGTGATCTTCGAGGCAAGCGAATCGGCATCTGGGGCATCGCCTTCAAACCTGGCACAGACGACATTCGCGACGGCCCGGCGCTCCCGCTCATCGAGGCGCTGCTCAGCGAAGGTGCCGAGGTTCGCGCCCACGATCCGGCAGCGATGGAAAACGCTCGCCTGGAATTCGGCGATCGGATCTCGCTCTTCGAGGATGCTTACGACGTGGCTGAGGGCGCTGACGCCTTGGTGCTGGTGACCGAATGGCGGGAGTACCAGAACCCTGACTTCGCGAAGCTCAAGTCGCTGATGCGTGGATCCTTGTTGCTCGACGGCCGCAATATCTGGTCGGGATACGGCCTGCGGGAGCAGGGCCTAGTCTACGACGGCATCGGGGTGCGGGGCTCCTGAGCCCGTCCTGGCGTTCCCTCTTGGGCCGCTCAGCAACAGCGGTCCTTGATGAGGAGGTGGTCCGCTCGCTACCATGCAACGGCCCGATCGGCCTCGACGAGGACCTGCGATGGACCGAGTGCGACCTGTGACCTTCCTACCGAGCTCTGCGGCTCTGATTTGGGTTGCCCTGATCTCGGCCACCGCGCTGCTGACGCCTGCCGAGGCCCAGGGGTTCGAGAATGTCGAGCTCGGCGTGGGCGTTGTGGCCCAGGTCGGCGCCACCTTTCTCGACTCGCCCAGTGACCAGGAGGTTTCAGAGGGGGTCCTGCCTCGCCCCGAGTACCCGGGCTTCGCTGGGCCCACCGCCGGGCTCGGCGCGATGATCGATCTGCGCTTCTTCGACTACGTGGGGGTCGAGCTCGACATTTTGCGTCAGAACGACCATGGCTCGGCGCACATGACGGTCAAGGACATGACCACCGGAACCGAGACGGGTTTCGACATCGAGATTGGCCACACGGCGTGGCACCTGCCCTTGTTGCTCAAGGCCTCGCTGCCGCTGCTCTACGTCCGGCCCAACCTGGTGCTCGGTCCCGAGTTCGTCATCCCCTCAGATCCTGAATACGACGAGGGGAGCAACACCTCGGCGGCCACCTTCGGTGCCGTGTCGGACAGCTACACCCTGTTCACCATCGGCTTCGGGTTCGAGATTGAGCTGCCCGCGGCCGCACCCCTGGAGAGCGTGCGGATCCCCCTGTCCCTACGAGGCTCGGTCAATCCCGGCGTTTCGGACAGGCGGATCGAGCGCTCGGAGAACCTCAAGGTCGGTGTGCCCGATCCCGCGGCTCCTGACGCCTATCCCTATCCTCTAGAGAACGAAGACTACCGGACCTCTTTCGAGTACCAGGTGGTGGCCAATTTCGGCCTCTCGCTGCATTTCTGAGCCAGGTCCGCATGTCAGCGCCCCCAGCCGCTCTCTGGAGCAGGGGGCGTCGAAGCCAAACCCCTCATCACCCCACCCCCCAAGCCACTATACTGCAGCCATGACAGACTCGACCAAGCCTGAGCTCGTCCACGACAAACTGGTTTTCGACTGGAACGAGTTTGGTCGTAAGGGCCGTATCATCCCGCCAGGGATCACCTTCTTCGACGAGACGCTGCGTGACGGTTTGCAGAATCCGTCGGTCGACGACCCGAGCATCGACAAGAAGCTCGAGCTGTTGCACCTGATGGCCAAAATCGGCATCCACGCCGCCGACATCGGTTTGCCTTGCAGCTCCCAGCGCGCCTTCGACGACGTGCTGCGCATGTGCCAGGAGATCAAGGACAACAACCTTCCGCTCGGTGTGGCCTGCGCCGGTCGTACGGTCGTGGGCGACATCACGCCCATGATCGAGATCTCCCAGAAGGCGGGCATGCCCGTAGAGGTCTATACGTTCATTGGATCGAGCCCGATTCGGCAGTTCGCAGAAGGATGGGACCTGGACGTCATTCTCAAACACTCGGCCGAGGCCATCGACGTTGCGGTCAAGGCAGGGTTGGAGGTGGCCTATGTCACCGAAGATACGACCCGCGCGCGACCCGAAAGTCTCGCCTCGTTGTTCAAGATGGCCATCGATCACGGCGTCTCACGGCTGTGCGTTTGCGACACGGTGGGACACGCGACGCCCGACGGCGTGCGGAACCTGATCGGCTTCACCAAGAGCATCATCGTGGGCTCAGGCGCCAAGGTGGGGATCGACTGGCATGGTCACAACGACCGCGGACTGGCCTTGGAGAACGCCTTGTGGGCCCTCGAGTATGGCGCCGACCGAGTGCACGGCTGCGCTCTGGGGATCGGCGAGCGGGTCGGAAACGCCCAGATGGAGCTCATTTTGCTCAATCTCAAGCTGCTCGGGCTGCTGGAGGACCAGGACCTCAGCGCCATGCTCGACTACTGCAACACCGCCGCCGAGGCGGTGGGCTGGACCATCCCCATCAACTATCCTTTGGTAGGGCGCGACGCTTTCCGCACCGCCACGGGTGTGCATGCCGCGGCCATCATCAAGGCTCAGAAGAAGGGCGATGCGTGGTTGGCCGATCGGGTCTATTCTGGAGTACCGGCGGGCATGTTCGGGCGGGAACAAGAGATCTGCATTGGCTACATGTCCGGGGCTTCGAACGTCAAATACTGGCTCGCGCAGCGGGGCATCGAGGTGACCGACGATCTCGTTGCGGCCATTCTGGGCGCCGCCAAGCAAGGCAAGCACATCCTCTCGGAAGAAGAGGTCATGACGATTGTGAACGGGTCCTGACGGGGTGGGTCGGTGGCATGGGAGGCTGATTCCGCTTGGCCGCGGGTGATCGTCTGGCTCGCCGCATTGGTGTGCTTGCTGCAAGCGGCGTCGCTGCGGGACACTCCCTCGGGCTGGGTTCCTCAGTCCTGGGCGCCGCCACTGCCCGCGTCGGTGGGCAGCCGGGATGCCGAGCTTCAGATTGCCGTGGCCGGCCAAGACCAAGCGCCGGCCGATGGTGTGCTCGTGCGCGTCTTTGCCATCATTGGCGAGCGCGCTTATCTCGCCGGACAGGGCACGACTGGGGGAGACGGATCGCTCACCCTCGGCAAGCTGCCTACCGGTGAGGTCTGGGTCATCGCCGAGCGTGACGGATTGGCCCGGAGCAGCACCCGGCTAGTGCTCGAGCGTGGAGCCCGGCCTCTCAGCCTAGAGCTCCACGCCGCCGAGACCTTCGAAGTGGTGGTTGTCGATCCCCGTCAGCGACCGATTCGAGGTGTGCGCGTCACCCTCTACGGAGCCGATCCGCTGCCCTTCCGTGCGTTGACCGATGACCGGGGGCTTGCACGGCTGACGGGTTTGGGTCCTGCACCCTATGCCGTGGACGTGGAAGCCAGCGGCTTTGATTCCAAGTTCTTCCCCAAGCTCGCGCTAATCGACTCGCCCCTTTTCGTGAAGCTCGAGCGTCTCGGCAGCCTCGAGATCACCGTGCTGGAGCCTGGCGGTGAACCGGCCGTCGGCGCCACCGTCTTCGTCGCCGGATCGTCCCTCTGGCCAGCGCGCAGCGCCGCCACCAACAAGCTGGGCAGCGTGACCATCGCTGGCCTGGCCCGGGGGTTCTACGACGTCCGTGCCGAGCGCGGCGACTTGGTCAGCGATACCGAGACTGGGGTCATGCTCGAGCGTGGTGAAATTAAGGCGCTACGGTTGGGTCTGATCAGCGGCGTCTTCGTCAAAGTCACGGTGACCGAAGGGGAAGGCGACGGAAGCCCAACCGTTCCGCGCGCCGATGTGGCCTTGGTCGAGGGCGGGCTCTCGTCCTTTCCTCGCTATGGCCGCACCGACGGTGCTGGCGTGGTCGTGATCGGTCCCATCGCCGGGACCGATGCCACCCTCTCGGCACGAGCCGAGGGTTTCGTCGCTCGCAGCGCCGTGCCGCTCGAAGAAGGGGCCACCGAGGCGACCATTGCGCTGATGCGAGGAGGCAAGTTGGTCGGAACGGTTGTCGATGAGCGGGACTATCCCATCGACGGCGTGTCGCTCGAAGTGGTGGGCGTCGACTCAGGCGGCATGCCCATCGTCGAGAGCGGCACGCTGAGCGCCTTCCGGGACGACCACTTTGCCTTTGCTCTGCCTGGCGCGATACCGCTCATTCCCGTTGGAGAGCTCGGGGTCATGCCCACCATCCCCGACGTGCCACGAGAGTTCGGTCCATTGGTGGTGCAAAGCTCGCCCGGAAGGGGCACGCCCTGGGTTTCGCGGTCTGACGGAAGCTTCACGCTAACGCCAGTGACGCCGGGACGGGTTCGGGTGGTGGCTCGCCATCCAAGCTACGTGGTGGCGATGAGTGATGCGGTTGGTCTCGAGTCAGGGGGCAGCCACGAGCTCCGCATCGTGATGCACCCCGGTGGGATCTTGGAGGGCCGGGTGCTCGAACAGGATCGTAGCCCGGTGTCCGGTGCCCGCGTCCAGGTCGTGTCTCAGGCAGGCTCGGTGGAGCGGGTCACCTATGCCGCCGACGACGGCCGCTTCGCCTTTGCGGCGCTGCCTGCCGAGGTGATCCTCTCGGTGGCCCGGCCCGATGCGCCGGAGCACATCGTCGAGCGCCTGATCATCGACGTGCCACCAGATGAGCGGCGGGAGGTCGAGATCCTTCTTCCCAAGAAGCGTGACGCGGTAGCCCTGCGGGTCGTCGACGATCGAGGCTACCCCATCGATCGGGTGGAGGTTCACGCCAGCTCTCTCGCGCCACGGGAGCCACTGATCAAGACCTTGTTCACCGACGATCAGGGTGAAGCCAGCCTGCCCGGGGCCAGGGGATTACCCCTCCGGTTCGTCTTGCTGAGGCGTCATCGGGCTCCTGGAGTCTTTGAGATCGATCCAGCTCCTGCCCAGTTGGATCTACCGATGACGCCAGCGCTCAGCGCGGTCGGGCGGGTCGAGTCGCGGCACGGAGCCTTGGCCGGCGCCAAGCTCGTCTTACTCACGCCGACGGGCATGCGGCGCACCCGGACCGACGACCATGGCGCGTTCCGTTTCGAGGAGCTTGCACCGACCTCAGCGCGACTATTGGTGACGGCCAAGGGCTACGTCCCCGATGAGCGGGACGTGATGATCGAAGGGGACGACCGTCGCCCAGTCGATCTGGGGTCCATCGAGCTCAGCGCAGGGGGGAGTGCTCGCGGAGTCGTCGTCGATGAAGCCGGCGATCCCGTCGTGGGCGCCCGGGTCGCTCCTGGTCGAGTGCCCACCTATCTGCCCCTCGGCCCGCTGCCGATTGGGGTGGCGGCGACCGACGCTCAGGGCCGCTTTGCGCTGTCTAATCTGACGCCTGGCAAGACGGAGATCGAGGCCTATAAGGTCGGTTTCGGCCGTGAGGCTGTCCTCGATGTGGCGATCCGTGCAGGCCAGACGACCGAGGATGTTCGAATCGAGCTACGCCAAGATCTCGACGTGGACGGGACCGGGGTCAACGCCCGCGCCAGTCTCGCCGTCACCCTCAGCGAGAGCCCTCGGGGCAAGCAGCGGGCGGTGATCTTCGAGCATGTTCCGTTGGGCGGCGAGGCGCAGCGGGCCGGCATCCTCGCCGGTGATCGCTTCGTCAGCTACAACGGCATGTCGATTCGCTCGCTCGAGCACGCCCGCCGGTGGCTGAACGGGCCGCTGAGCGAGGACTTCGTGGTCGAGCTGGAACGAGGCGACGAGCTACGCTGGCGGGTCCGGGTCCGGCGGGAGCGCGTCCGGCGTTGACTTAGGGCACGGCGATTCCGTTTTCACCACGGAGCTAAGCACGGCCCCCGCGCTTCCGGCTCACTCGCGGGCGCCGAAGATGGCTGTGCCGACGCGTACGAGGGTGGCGCCCTCTTCGATGGCCACTTCGAAGTCCTGGGACATGCCCATCGACAGCTCGGGTAGTCGCTCGGTACCACCGTGGCGATCTCGTAGCTCCCGCAGCTGTTGGAACCAGCCGCGCGCCTCTTCAGGATCGGCGACTGGCGGCGGCATGGTCATCAGTCCGCGCAGCCGCAGGTGGTCGGCACCATCGACTGCGGAGAGCAGCTCGCCAAGCTGGTCCGGGTGGCAGCCGCTCTTGGTGTCTTCGCCCGAGATGTTCACCTGTACCAGTAGATCCACGGTGGTGTCAGCGGCTGCTGCACGCTTGGCGATCGCGCCGATCAGCTTGGCCCGGTCGACGCCGTGAAGCAGGGCCACCACTGCGCCCGTGCGAGGGGCCGCCACCGGTCCGACTAGCTGTTTGACCTTGTTGGTCTGCAGATGGCCGATGTAATGCCAGCGAATGTCGTCGCGATCGGCGAGCTGCTCGGCCTTGCTCAGCAGCTCTTGTCCGTAGTTCTCGCCGAAGTCGCGTTGCCCTGCCTCATAAGCTTCGACGATCGCCGACAGGGGTTTGCGCTTCGAGACGGCGACCAGGGTCAGCCCTTCAGGGGATCGGCCGCCTCTGGTTGCGGCTGCGGTCATACGCTCCCGTACTCGAGCCAGTCTGTCTCCCACTGCATCGCTCATGGTCTTGGTCTCACCGACCCGGGTTGGGCTTTCTGGGTTCTCTCCCCCACTCTTTGCACCAGTTTGTCCTTCACTGCCTCACACGATCGACCGTGCGGGGTTTGTGCCAAGCTGTGCCAGCTATACCAGAAAGGGATAGCGAAGGTGCTCACCTTACGGACGGTTAGCGGCACCACGCCTTGGCACGGACTGTGCTACATTGAGATCTGACCTAATGGCTGCTGATCGACGAGCTCTGTTTGTTGTCGCCCTTTTCATGGGCACCGTCTTGGGTAATGGCTGTGGGTTCAACCCCCAGCCAGAGCCACCAGGCGCTGATGAGGAGACCGGCTCCTCGACTTCCGGGGCCGGTGGTTACGCTAGCTCCAGCTCTGGCACTGGCGCGGACAACGCCGGTGGCTCCACCACCGATTTAGACGCAGGCAGCGGCCTGGGCGGAGATGGTGGTCTGGGTGGAGACGGCGGGTTTGGCGGCCTAGGCGGAGCAGGTGGACTCGGCGGAGCCGGCGGGCTCGGCGGTGTCGGAGGCTTCGGTGGCGCTGGAGGGGGAAACTAATGCGACGGTTGCTGCGAGCTCCTCTGGTGATGGTTGTATGGGTGGTTCTGGCTGCCTGCGGATTCAACCCGCAGCCCGAGCCGCCGGGCAACGAGGGGGGCTTCGAAAACACGTCATCCAGCGGTTCGGGAGTAGGCGGCAGCAGCAGCGGAACCTTGCTCGGTGGTGCTGGCGGCATGAGCAGTGGTGATGGTGGAGTTCTACCAGGTGGTGGCGCTGGCGGCATTGGTGGCTCAGCAGGCGATGGCGGAGTTGGCGGCATCGGCGGTGCAGGTGGTGTAGGCGGGATTGGCGGCAGCGGCGGCCAAGGTGGAACATGAAGAACCGAGCCCCTTTGACAGTGTTTTCGTTGTGCGCCGTTCTGGTGTTGCTGGTGGATTGCATCTTCAATCCCCAGCCAGAACCTCCTGGTGAAACCACCTCGGATTCTGGCGGCAGTGGCGCTCAGACAGGCTCGTCCTCCTCTTCCGGCACGACCTCGAGCGGAACGGGTGGTCTCAGTGGGGGCGGCGGCTTCGGTGGCAGCGTGAACGCTGGCGGCGGCGGTGACCAAGCTGGCGGAGCTGGTGGTGATGGCGGAGCTGGTGGTGACGGCGGCGTCGGCGGCGTCGGTGGCGCACTCGGTGGCGGTGGAGCTGGCGGCGGAGGTTGAACGTGACGCTTGGTGGCCTGATGAGAGTTGTTGCGCCCGTCGCTGCTTTGGTTCTCGTGGTGGGCTGCGTGTTCAACCCCCAACCTGAGCCGCCAGGTGCGCAGTCCGCGTCGTCGAGTGGCGATGGTGGCGGTGGCGGTCTCGGCTCGACCTCGACCTCGACCTCGACGTCAAGCAGTTCGACCTCGACCTCTAGCGGCGAAGGAGGCGGCGGCGCCTTCAGTTATGATGGTGGCGGTGGCGCGGGCGGAGAGGCTGGCGCAGGCGGTCAAGGCGGTGCAGGAGGCCTAGGCGGCGCAGGTGGGCAGGGCGGCTCGTTCGGCGGTGGCGGCACCGGCGGAAGCTAACGTCCAGGCTCACGCTCGATCACAGAAATCGTCTTGGCGAAGTGGTTGGCGATTGCCGCCCTGGTCCCGTCTGGTGAGGTGGCGACCCGCGCGGCTCCGCGGTCGGTCTTCAGCGTCGCGACGACCTTCGGAGGATCGCCTTCCACGACGGCAGCGCCAGATTCGGTGGGCGGCCAGGTCGTGCCGCCGAGGGCGATGAACAGCTTGGTCCCATCCGGTGCGGCAGCGCCATGGCTAGGCGAGCCGGTCAGCATGAGCGTGCTCAGTCGCGTCATGTCAGCCAAGTCGATGACCGTGGCCGTGCGGGCCTTGGCGTCCAACGTCACGCCGTAGCGATCGTCGCTCAGCAGAAAGGCTGCGATCGGGCCTTGGCCCACCGTGACGGTCTTGGTTTCAGTCGTTGCATCTACCGTCAAGAGCGACGCCGTGTTCGACACGTGGTCCGGGAAGAACAAGGCAGTGTGATCGCGGGTGACCGCACCAGGGTGTGGGTCCCGCCCTACCGATACGCTGCGTCGGGTGGCGCCGAAGGGCGTCTCGGTAGGATCAAATAGATCAATCCAGGCTCCGGCCGGCCGGCCAGCGCGGAAGAGCGTACCCAGCGCTCCCACACAGGGGCGCTCGCCGGTGCGCAGGACGTAGAGCTTCGAAGTGGCATGGGGTAGGCGAATGTCAGCCTGCCGGCGACCGCCCTCCAGCTCGAACCAGGTGAGCCGTTTGCCTCGGCTCGAGGCCGCGACGATCGTCTTGCCATCAGGCAACGCCACGACGTCGGCGGGGTTGGCGCCGACCCATAGCAACTTCGGGTCTCGGTCCCAGTTGTCGGTGTCCAACAGAGGGATGTGGGCCGCTTCGTATCGCCGAATGAGCGCCACATAGCGGTTGCCCAGCAGGCGAATTCGATCGCCCTGAGCCGGTACGCTCGCCATGTGCACCAGCTTGCCCGTCTTGACGTCGTATTCCCGCAGCGAGGCGTCGTCGCCGCTGACGTAGAGTGTCTCACCGCTGGCGCTGAAGACGAGATCGAGAGGGTGAACGTCCAATCGCAACCGTCTCGAGCGCCAGTCCCGTTGGCCTGCCTGAGGTGATTCGACTGAAGCCCCTGGTTCACCTTCGATGTCCGGTCCAACCACTTGAGGCGCAGCGCCCGCCGGTACGTCAGCTGCGGCGACCGATGAGCCCGTCGCAATGGGCGTCAGGGGCGGAGCCTCGCCGACCGGTGACTGGCGACCTGAGATGAGCACCGCCAATACCGCGACGACGGCGGCGATGATCAGGGTGAGTGATCGTGAGAAGGGTGATCGACCGCGCGGCGGCTCGCCGAGCCAGCGTCTGCAGTAGCGGCACTTGCGGGCCCCGGCGACGATCTGAGCGCCACAAAGGGGACAAGGAATCCGCTTCTGACTGCTCGGCTCGACCGCCTCATTCACCGCAGCACCCATGCTACTTTGGACCGATCGGAGATCACGACAGCCGCGCGCCCGTCCGGGGTGAGTCGCACCCGATGAGGCTCGCCGCCAAGCTCATGGAGCTGCAGGTCATAGGTGTCCAGATCGAGCAACCCCACCGCCCCTGCCTTGTCGCGCACCAGCAGTAGGATCGCCTGCCGGCCATCGGGGGTGACCACCAGATCGCTGACCCGCGCGTTGAGAGGGATTTGTCGAGCGAGCTCACGCTTGTGCAGGTCGAACACCTCGACGGCTCGGTCCAGGTTGCAGCGCACGATGGCACGGCGGCCCCTACGGATCAGCTCGATTTGCTCAGGCTGGCGGCAGGTCTGCAGCCGCCCGGTCTGGCGGATGGCGCCCGAGGCAAGCCGCTCCACCTGGATCACGGCGTCCTTCTCCCGGAGCACCACGTAGCTGGTCTTGGAGTCTGGCAGCATGGCCACGTCGACCGGGTTGCCCATCATTCCGGTCCGCACTCGGTCCTGCTCTGAGGGCAGGCGGGTTGGATCGAAGGCGTACATGGCGCCGAAGTTGTTGGCGCTACGAGGTGCCGGCAATCCTGCTAGCGGTACCCGGCCATTGGTGGCCAGCGCCCGCTCGCCCGTGTCATCCAGCGCCACCTGCAGCACCTTGTCATCACCGAAGTAGAAGCGGCTCACCTCGGCGTGGTAGTCCGCCGCAATGACGGCCGCTGCCCGTGCCCCAGGGATCGAAGCCAGCACTCGGCGTCCCGATGCGCCCACCGCGAGCGCTCCGACCGGCGAGCCGATCTCGATGGTCTTGAGTACTCGAGTCGTCTGCACGTCGATGACGTAGATTCGTCGCGGCGCGGTAGCGTAGACCACCTCGCCCACTCGATAGAGCTTCTGGGCTTGTGGTGCATCGCTGACCAGGCTGAGAGTGCTGCCGGTGCGTGTGCTAGTGATCTGTACGCCCAGCAGGTAGGACACGGCGAAACGATCGGCGTCCAAAGGCATCGCGTCGACCACCCCCCGGGGCAGGTCGAAAGGACCGGCGATGGTGGGCACTGTGTCGATGTGGCCGACATCGTTGGGCTGTTGCCAAACACATCTGCCCATCTGGCAAGCTTCACCATGCCAGCAAGGGGTGTCGCAAGCGGGCTCGGCGGCCGCTGCCGGGGGGCCCATCCGCCGCGGGGGCTGGTACCGGTCAGGTGCCAGATAGCGCAGTGCGATGCCGGCGGTGATGAGGCTGAAGATGGCGCTCATCGTGATCAGCGGACGCCAGTGCATCTTCAGCCAACCGGCTCCCGGCGGGTCGTCGGGAATCGAAGCCGGCCGTGAGCTGGCTGGGAGGAAGGAAGCCGGTGCGGTTCGCTCACCGCATTCCGGGCAGAGCTTTGCGTCCGCCGCGACGATCTCGAGGCAGATCGGGCAGGGAATCGTCGGGACCGTATCGCCATCCGCGGCGCTGAAGCCGTCACTCAGAGTGACCGGATCGGGCACCAGCTCCATTTCTGAGGAGGGGAACCAACAGTCGCCTCCGACGAGGGCCACGACGGCACCGGCGTCTGAGCCCTCATCTAGCGCTTGCTGGAGGGCGTTGCCGCCGAGCGGTCCGCGCACCACGCCCTTAGTGCGCAGCCACCAGCGAAGCTGGTCCCGCTCGTCGCTGCTGAGCGCCATGAGCTCGGGCGGCATGTCCAGCCGTTCGGGGACGTGGCGCTCCGGCGGCGCAGCGTCGAGATCGAGGGCCCGCCAGGCCACGGCCGGTGCCCAGAACGACGTGCCCGCGACGCACAGGTCGACCGTCGTGGTGAGTCCTCCAGTGACCAGCTGTTGGCGGATCTCCAGGGCGGACAGCGGCCCCAGCTGGGGACCGCCTGGCTGGACCGCCCCATGGGGCCGCACGACGAACTGGCAATGGTGGCTCAAAGGCAGACGGTCGGACTATCCCGGCGGTCAGTGGGAGTCTAGCGTCGATGGCTCAGCAGGCAGGCGCGCCGTAACCGCTGTCGGTTGCAGCGCTACCCTCCGTCAGGTTGGTCGGCCGTCGCCACCCCGCCATAGATGACCGTGGCCGGCAAGTGATGCTCCGACGTCTCGCCGATGATCTCGCCCAAGAAAGTGCGCCACTGAACGCTATAGCGGCCGCTCAAGGGACCACGGATTGCGGTCTCACCCCAGGGCTCGACAGCCGCCACCGGTACGCCATCGAGCAACAGGTACAGGAGCAAGTCACTTTGATTACTGGCTTTTAGGCCCACCTCTGGAGCGCTTGGGCTCGGCGGGCTGGGCGGCGCTGCCTCCTCGGATCGGAATGCTGCCAGCTCCGCCTCGCTGAAGAACGTGCCGCCGCTGACGGACGGTAAGCTGCTGGGCGACTGTCGGGCGCCCGCCGGAGGCACCGCCAGCTCGCTGGCTGGGAAGTCGTTCTGGCGGCTCACAGCGGTGACCTCGAAGCGGATGCCTCCCCCTTCTTCGGGCTCCCCACCGGTCCAGGAATAGTCGGCTGCCAGCGCGACTTCTGGCCCACGACATAGCTTGATGCTCGGGTCGATGCCGGCGATTTCAACGAGCAGGCGACACAACAGCGGGCCGCCACGGCCCGCCTCGAGCATGGGCGCCAGCTCCAGCTGGAGGGTACCGAATGACGACGTCAGCTTCACTTTCCGTGTCTTGAAGCCAAGTCGCTCACCCTCGCCCAACGCCTCGGCCTTGCCAGGGGACATCGGATTGATGTCGGCTCGCCGCTCGCCCAGCGTGGCCCGCAGCGTTCCTGGAGGTAACACCCGGTAGTGTCGCTCATCAGGCCACAGGACGATGCTCCCGTAGCGGTCTTCTCGAGCGAGCAGGGCCGACCGAGGCGGCAAGGGCAAACCACGGGAGACGAAGCTTGCCCGCATGCGTCCGGCGGTCGTCAGTTGCACCCGCCATTGTCCCCTTGCCAATCGCCGCATGGGCTCAATGGTGTTGGTCGCTGCCTGGGGCACCTGCGCCGGTGTTGGAACCCGCTTCCATCGCCAGAAAGCAGTGAGCGCCACACCGCTTTGTTCCCGCAGCCGGCTGACGTCCGGCAGGAGCACTTCGTTGGCGGTCAGCGGTTTCGGCGGTGGCGGCGCCGCATCACGGACGCCACGCCCGGCGTCTGTCCCTTGCCCGTTCCCGCGGGATCCACCGTCGGTCAGCATGCCCTCAGCAGCGGTGGCCAAGGGCCGCGGCAGGATGCTTGCTCCGGGAGCGGCTCCAGCATCACTGACCGTCGGCGCTGGTCCGAAGAACCCTGGCTCGCAACCGGCGAGGCCCACGGTGAGCACAACCAGCGTGGTCAGCTGGAGCCTCATGACTCGATCCTCTTCGTAGCGTGTTTGGCGAGCGTCATTGTCACCAGTGCGCCATGTAGTCAATTTATCTACATGAACCTACATAATTGGGCAGAGCAGGAGATAGAACCCTAACATACGCACATGCGTTTTCGTCTCGCGGCACTGATAGCAACTCTCCTCGCGCTCCCTGCTGTTGCAGGCTGCGATTCCAGTCCCAAAGAGCGCCTCCAAGGCACCTGGATTGGCGAGCGGGTCGACAATTTCCAGCCTCAGCAGGCGGCTCGTGCCGACGGGTGGGCCAGGGGTATGTCCTTTGAGTTCAAGGGCTCACGGGTGACCGTCAGCGTTCCGGCTGAGAGCCCCCGGGTCGGCACCTACAAGATCACCGAGGCGACCAAGGATCAGTTGCTCGTGTCCTTTCTGCGACCTCACGGTGCCCGCGACGAAGTGACGCTGCGCCTGGAAGGTGAAGACAAGCTGCGCTGGATGGTGGGCGACGGCCGGAGCGTCGTGATGCGCCGAGCAGCAGATTGACGAGCCCGTTCCTGGTCTCCCACTCGCTGTGGACGACTGCGGTCCTTGAATTTGGACAGACCTTGAGCTTCCATGCGCCTGATGGCGCGCCGAGCGCAAAGCCCCGACAGGGGCGGCCCCAGTCTTTTTGACGCTGCCTGCCGCCGCGATCCGAGCGCCGACGGAGCGATGCCGCTGGCCGAGCGCGTGCGCCCCAACAGTCTCGCCGAGGTCGTCGGCCATCGTGATCTACTGGGCGATGGCAAGCCCTTGCGTGAGGCGATCGAGGCAGATCGACTGCCGAGTATGGTGCTGTGGGGCCCGCCCGGTTCGGGAAAGACGACCCTCGCACGGGTTGTGGCCGGCACGACTCATGCGCGGTTTGTGGCCTTCAGCGCCGTGCTCGGTGGCGTGGCCGACATCCGACGCATCGTCGCTGAGGCTGCGGACCGGCGCAGCTTGGACGGTGGCGCCACGGTGCTCTTCGTCGATGAGATCCACCGCTTCAACAAGTCACAGCAGGATGCCTTTCTTCCCCATGTCGAAGATGGGACCGTCACCCTGATCGGCGCCACCACCGAGAACCCCTCCTTCTCGCTCAACGCACCGCTGCTGTCGCGCTGCATGGTGTACCGCCTCGAGTCGCTGGGCCGGGACGATCTGATTCAGCTGCTGGCACGCGCGCTAGGGCACGCCCACGGTTTCGTCGACCCACCGCCGGTGGACGAGGCTGCGCTCGAGGCGGTGGCCGAGGTAGCCAGCGGAGATGCGCGCCGGGCACTGACGACTCTCGATATGGTCATCGCTTCGGCCATCAAACGTGGCGCAAGCCACGTGACGGCAGAGCTCGTAGCCACGCTGCGCTCCCACAAGACACTGCTCTACGACAAGGCGGGTGACGAGCACTACGATGTGGTCAGCGCATTCATCAAGTCTCTCCGAGGCTCGGATCCCGACGCAGCGGTGTACTGGATGATGCGGATGGTCGAGGCCGGCGACGACCCGTTGTTCATCCTCCGCCGGATGATCATTTTTGCCAGTGAGGATATCGGCAACGCCGATCCCCGCGCCCTGTCCGTCGCCGTTGATGCCGACCAGGCGTTTCACCGCCTGGGATTGCCAGAAGGCATCTACCCGATGGCCCAGGCGGTGCTCTATTTGGCCAGCGCACCGAAATCGAACGCCGCCAACTTGGCCTGGCACCGCGCCAAGCAGGCGATCGCTGACCGCGGTGCCCTTCCAGTGCCTCTCAAGCTGCGCAATGCGCCCACCAAGCTGATGGGCGATCTGGGTCACGGTGCAGGGTACCGTTACCCCCACGACGAAGGCGGCCACGCTGCAGGTGAGACCTACCTCCCCGACGAGCTGGTGGGCTCACGGTTCTACGAGCCGACTGAGCGGGGCCTGGAAGCGAAGATCGCCGCCTGGCTCCGCAAGCTGCGAGGTGAGGACCAAGCCGACTAGTTTTCGGCCCAAGAGGCGCTGCGGTCTCGCGCGCCCCTGGCGGGGCGAAGGGCGCGCGAGACCTTCGCGAGCCCCCCCTGTTGGCCAACTAGCGTTTCTTTCTCGGGGTTTTTTCAAAAACCCCGCCCCATCGCCTTCGGCGACGGGGCCCCACCCAAAAACCGCGTCGCGCGAAAAAGGGGGTTTCAGGCCGGAACCCAGCTAGCCCAAGCTAGGTGGTGGAGGGACTTGATTGAGCGCTTCTTCTAGCTCGGCCAGGGCGTGTTTTTCGCTGAGCTCGCGGGCCTTCAAGACGCCGCACTCAAGCCATTCACGAGCCTCCTTGGCGCGGCCCGAGTCGAGCAGCATGGTGCCGCACATCAGGTACATGGCCACGTAGTCCGCGTTGTCGGCTCGCAGTGTCTCGAATGTCGCCAGGGCGTCGTCGATCCGACCGAAGCTCGCGTACTCGAGCGCCAGGCCGTACCAAGTGAACGAGTCGGCGGTGCCGCTTGTCGTCAGCCGCTCGAGCATTTCAATGCGCTGCTGGTCTCCCATGGCCATTTCCTCGGCCCCGGTTAGCACCATTCTGCCGTGGCTGACAGGTCCGGGCCCTCAACCGCGCCCGGCGTCGAAAAGCAGTTGAAGCATGCGGTAGGTCAGCCCCCACACGATGTGCTCGCCTACCTGATAGCCTGGCAGATCGAGGCGGTGACCGGCGTGCTCCCACGGCCGAGTCGTCGCGGTTTCACCGCTCAGCATCGGGCCCAGCGGCGCCCAGAGAGCTTCGTCTACTTCCGTGCCTGACAGCTGAAGCGTCACGGGCTCGTGCAGCACGAACACGTGAGGCACGATGACCAGATCCAGTCGCCGCGCCTGTGCGGTGGCCTGAACGTCGTCCAGCCGTCCAAGCAGCTCTGCGCTGCGACTCAGGTCGACACCGACCTCTTCTTCAGTCTCGCGGACTGCCGTCGAGACCAGATCGGGATCCTCGACCTCTCGTCGCCCCCCTGGAAACGCCATCTGGCCTGACCACGGGTCTCCTGGCGCCTCGGTCCTGCGAATGAGCAGGACCTCGGGCTCGCTCGCGTAGCGCAGCACGGCAGCCACCGCTGCGTAGTGTGTTCGGTCGTTGGTGGGCACATGCCATGGCTCGAGCACCTTCAGGTGTGCGCGGAGTTTCGATTCTGACAGCGCTGACACGTCCATGGTCCTGCGTGTCCTAGCCCAAGACGTCGGGCAGGCCCAGCTCGCACGGGGCGCCGCAGGGCCTGGCGTCCTGATAGTCAGGCGCAGGATCGGCGCTCGGTAGAAGCGGTTGACTGGGGCCAGCACGCCATGGTGGTCCCCGCAGTGCTCAGTCAAATAGCCGGGGGCGGGCGCTAAGTTGTCCACAGGTTGTCCCAGGAAGGTCGTTTGTCCACAGCGATGCTAACGGACACAACACGACACACACACACCTTGTAGGGAACATGACCACAGTGCCATCCGGTGAGTGAGGTTGCTGGTCAGTCTCCCAAGGCGTCGGAAGGTCATGTCCAATCAGCTGTGATCAAAGGGTATTTTGCTGCTACCCCAGGTGTCGTGACCGGTGGTGGAACAAGGCCGATCTCTCTCATCATCGCGAAATAGCAAGGGAAAAAAGCTACAAGACACACTCTCCGGCCAAGATCCCTTCCTGTGGACAAATTGTGTTGATGATCGCCTGACTGCGGTTTTCCCCAACCCTTACGGCACGTGAGTTTTGACCACGAAACCTCGACATCAGCCTGAGCAACGGGGTCCAAACCTGCGAATTATCGTGGAACCTGAAGGCAAGCACTTTGTCCCGCACGCGGTCGCCCTTGATTCGTCGGCTCGACTCAGGCAGGACACTGCCGTGGCTCGGTTGGTTGCATCGTGGACCTGCGCAACCGTCTTGACGCTCGCAGGTTCGCCGCCTGAGGCTTGGGCTGACGCCAGCGCGAAGCCAGCGGTCGAGCAAGACGAAGGTAGCGGTCCAATCGACCTGAGCGAGCAAGCTGCACCTGACTCGCCTCCGCCGGACAAGCCCGCCTGGGAGACTGCGCTGCATGAGCGACGTTGCGGATTGTCCCTCGGTATCGTTGCCGGGGGCATGCTCGCCGCCGTGGAGGGCTTCCCCAATGACTCGGAGAAAATCGACCGAGAGCGCTTCTTCACCGAAACCGGTTTTGCAGGTGGTGGACAGGTCAGCAGCTGGATCGGCGTGGCCATCACCGACTACTTCGTCTTCGGCCTCGGCGGCCACTTCGGCGCTCTGAAGAGCTCGGACCACGACACCTCCTTCTTCGGTGGCAACTTCCACATCGATGCGTTCCCGCTCTACATGCTCGGTGGAGAGTGGCGCGAGCTCGGCCTGAACGTCGACGCCGGAGTGTCCACCGCAACGACCAGTCACGTCGACGAGCCCGATGTGGGACTGATCGAATCGGGCGGCGCCTCACGAGTCGCTGTCGGCGTGTTCTACGAGGGGTTTCGCTGGTGGAAGCTGTCGATGGGGCCATTCGCAACCTACGACCAGCTGTGGAGCACCTCGGCCTATCGCCCCACCGCCTGGATTGGGTGGCGCACCGCGTTCTACGTCGGGCCCAGGTAGCGCTGCGGATGGTGGAAGCTTAGCTATGCTGCGCTTCGAAAAGTGGGAAGGCCTGGGCAACGACTTCATCCTCCTGGAGGAAGAGCTGTCACCAGAGCAGGTGCGCCGGTTGTGCGACCGGCATCGCGGAGTCGGCGCCGACGGCGTGATTGCCGTCGAGGCCATCCAGGCGTCGCGATGTCGCATGATCGTGCACAACGCCGACGGCTCACGGCCAGAGATGTGCGGAAACGGTCTTCGGTGCGTGGCCGCTTACATGGCCGACCGTGGGGCCTCGAAGGCCGGCGCGGTTGTCGTGCTGACCGACGCGGGCGAGCGCCTCTGTCGCCCGGTGCGTCAAAGTGAGGGGTGCTATCGAGTCAGCGCCAGCATGGGGGTCGCCGAGGTGGGCGGAGTGCTCGAGACTCCCGCTCACGCCGGAGCGACGGGGCGACCCTTTCGGATGGTGCGAGTCGGTAATCCCCACGCCGTCAGCTTCGCTCCCTTCGTATCTGAGGACGTGGAGGAGCTGGGCCGCGCGGTGGACCAGCTCGTCGAGGGGGGAGCCAACGTCGAGCTGTGCAAGATTGGTGATGGCGGGCGACAGGTCGAGGTTTCGGTCTGGGAACGCGGGGTTGGCCTTACCGAGGCCTGCGGAACCGGTGCTTGCGCGGTGGTGGCGGCGGCGGCGGGGGCCGGTCAGCTTCCCTTTGACGAGCCCATCGACGTCGTGCTCGCTGGCGGAGTCCTCGAGATTACGGTCGCAAGGGACAGCTGGGCGCTCACCATGGTTGGGCCGGCTCGGCGGGTCTTCGTGGGTGAGACGCTGGTCTGATCGTCACCCTAGCCGGCGAATATCCGGCTTCAGCGCAGTTTTCGAGCTGTTCGAAAGTTAGCCAAGATCCAGGGCTATGATACGGCAAGCCCCATGGGTGTACTAGCAGTGCCAGTGCCAGAGCCAAGCCTCGCTGACCTGTCGGGCCAGCATGCTCGGGACGAGTTCCTCGAAGAGTTGATGGCTCAGCTCACCGACCTCCGGACCGACATCCGTGATTTTGCCGCGGACGCTACGGTGGATTCCAAGCGCACCGCGCTGACCCGAGCGTTGCGAGCGCTCGCAGGGGCTGCCAGCTCGTTCGATCTAGCGCTGCTTGCCGAGGAACTCCGTGGCTGCCAGCTAGTGATTCAAGGCACTTCGGTACTCGCCAAGCTGGACGATGCTGACCTCAGACAGCTCGACGATGCGTTCACCCGCATCGAGGCCTACGCCAAGGCGGAGGCTGAGCGCGAGCAAACCTTCACTGCTGGGTCCTACGGTGAGGTCTCTGCAGCGCCGGCCGGGCGCCGCCGTGCTCGGGCCCATGGCGTGCTGCGTTGTGTCGTCGTGGGTGCTCGCCAGCTGGTCGAGGGGCTCCGCGCCGAAGACTGGGCCGCCGAAGACGATGCGCCTGCGTTCAACGTCGAGCGGGTGAGCGAGATGGGCAGGGCTCGCCAGCTGATCGCCGCTTCCAAGACCGACATCGTGGTGGTGGACACGGAGGTCGAGGGGGCCCGCGGGTTGATCGAGCTGCTGTTGGGCGACGACGCCACCGATCGCATTCCCATCGTGGCCTTGGGGCAGTGGGACAAGCCCGAGCAGGCTGCGCCTTACGTTGCGCTGGGGGTAGCGCGGACCGTCGCCAAGCCCGCCTCGCCCAGCCTCTTGCGGCGAACCTGTCTCGAGGTCGCGCCGTCCTGGAAAGGCTCGCCCTTCGAAGCCATCGGGAAGACGACCGTTGACGAGCTGAGCATTCGGCTCGCCGATGAGCTGCACCGCGGCCTCTGCGACGCCGCCGACCCGCAGGCCCGCGGTCGAACCCTCGACCTGGGTCATGGTGGCGAGATCTTGACGGTGCTCTGGGACGCGGTAGCGCGGATCCGCGAACACGTGATCGCCAAATCGAGCGGCGAGCTTCGCTTTGCCCAAGGTGGTCCGCTCGCGACCCTCCCCAATGCCCCTTGGCTCAGCTCGTCGGCGCGGCGTCCCCATTCGGGACGGGCCGCTGGGTTGGGCGAGATACGGCAGGCCGCGGCCGACAGCTCGCTACAGGGCTGCACCATCGTGGTCGCCGAAGACGACCTGTCGATGAACTGGTTCCTCAGTGGAGTGCTGCGGGACGCCGGGGCGACTGTCTTTGATGCCTTTGATGGTTCAGAGGCTTTGAGGCATGCCCATCGGGCGGCCCCGGATCTGGTGCTGAGTGACGTGGTGATGCCGAAGATCGATGGCTACGCCCTGTGCCGCTCTCTGAAGCGGGACGTCGTGCTCTGTTCGGTGCCCGTCATCCTGTTGTCCTGGAAGCAGGACCTGCTTCATCGAATGCGGGATCTGGGCGCCGGTGCAGATGGGTACCTGTGCAAGGAGGCCAGTGGCAGCGAGATTCTGCAACGGGTTCACGAGGTGCTCCGGCCGCGGCAGATTGTAGCCAAGCGGATTGCCGAAGAGGACACGGTGCGTGGCCGACTCGATGGGTTGACGGCCTACGACCTCATGCGGATGGTGTGCCGTTTGCGGCCCAACGCACGAGTGGCCCTGCGGGACGCGAGTTACGTGCATGAGATCGTGGTGCGCGGTGGGCGCCCGGTGTGTGCCACCCGTACCGGTGCTGAAGGGTCGACGAGACGAGGCGCCGAGGTGCTCAAGCGATTGTTGGGAGTCGGCGCCGCTCGCTTCGGAGTCACCAGCGTCGAGATTGACGAAGCGGTGGCGGTTGAGCTCGAGGGCAGCCTCGACGAGCAGCTGCGTGAGCCCATTGCCACAGCTCGGGCTGCCCAAGGCTTGCTCACTGGCTCCGGTCTACTGCGGGTCGAGCGCGTGACCTTCGATGAGCCCGCGTTGGCGGTGCACGTGGCAGCCACGCCCGAGCCGTCTGGAGGACTGTTGCGCCAGCTCATTGCCGGAGTCTCACCTCGTGAGCTGATCGGATCAGGCCGCGTGTCTGCTGACCTCGTGGCCAGCGTGCTTGGTGATGCGGCTCGCCATGGAGCGCTGCGGGCGGTTGTATTGACCGACGGCACGGATGCTTTGCCAGCGGCAGTGACACGAGAGCTCGCCACCATGAAAGGTGAGATCAGTAGCCCGGGGCCTGTCGAGCCCAACGATCCGCTCGTTGACCAGGCTCTTGCCGAGGGTATGGCTGGTGAGCAGGATGTTCGGTCCGCGGATGCCGAAGACTTGGCGACCGAGGAGGAAGGCAGCGGGCCGGTGCCACTGAGCGAGACCAAGGAATCACTGGACGCTGACGAGCTGGACCCGGCAGAGGCCGGCCTGCCGGTCGATGCTTCGGCCGCCGCCTTGATCGTGGACCGCGACTTCGACGCTTCCGAAGATGACGAGCACGACCCGCCGGCGCCCTCCCCGGCACCGTCGACGTCGCTCGAAGCTGGGCCGCTGGGACGGGTGTCCCGGCCGCCGCCTGGAGCACCGAGCCTGCACAGCACGCCGATGCTTGCTTCGGCAGTGGAGGTGTCCCAGGGCGCTCGTCACTTCACGCCCATCTTTACGACGGCGGTGGAAGACCATCAGCCCCAGCTTGCCGAGCTGGATGACCGCGAGGCTCCGACGAAGGTCGCTCGGCGCGGTCAAGAGGCCTCGGCAGAGTCCCAAACGGAAAGCCGCGACCCGGCTCCTGCCGAGGGGGCCAAGTCACCGGAGCCTGAGGCCATCGAGCCTCCGAAGGTTCCGCGATTTCCCATGCCATCAGCCTGGGCGACTCGGCCTGGCGATCAGCCGCGGGGCAGGCGGCGAGGATCCCGCTACACCCTCCCGCTCATCTTCGGTCTCATTGGTATCGTTCTGGCTGTGGGCGCACGCTGGCTGCGAGAGCGGCCACCGGTCACGCCTCCTCCAGCACCGCCGGCGGTGCTGCAAGCGCCGCCACCGCCGCCTGCCAACGATGCAACCGGTGGTGAGCAGGTGGCTCCGGGCCCCCGTGCCGAGGTGCAAAGCGCTCCCCGGGCTCATGAGCTGCCCGTCCTGTTGCCGTTGAGTGAGCAAGACGCGGCCTTGTTGGGCAAAGGCGAGGGGCTGCTCGAGGTCGTAGCGGGACGGAGCGATGAGATCTATGTGGGGCATCAGCTGATTGGGAAAGGGCCTTCGGTGAAGGTCCCCTTGCCCGCACGGGCCGAGCCACACGAGGTGCGCGTGAAGCTCCGTGGTGAGGAGCGGGTGCGCTACGTCGTCGTCCAGGAGGGCAAGCGCATTCGGCTGCGCGTCGCTCCGCCCTGGACGCGCTGAGGGTCACCGGAGCATGGCTTGCTTGCCTCGGTGGTCTAAGGCAAGCGCTACTGGGCCTGGATGGCGGTGATGGCCACCGTGTTGACGATGTCTTCGACCAGGCAGCCGCGGCTGAGATCGTTGACCGGCTTGTTGAGGCCCTGCAGCACCGGACCCACCGCCACGGCATGGGCTGACCGCTGTACGGCCTTGTAGGTGTTGTTGCCCGTGTTCAAGTCCGGGAAGATGAACACCGTGGCGCGGCCGCCGACCTCTGAGCCGGGCAGCTTGCTCTTGGCCACACTGGCATCTACTGCCGCATCGTACTGGAGCGGACCCTCGAGCTTGAGGTCCGGCCGTCGCTGCTTGGCTAGCCGCACGGCCTCCTTGACCTTGTCCACGTCGGCGCCCTTGCCTGACTCGCCAGTGGAGTACGACAGCATGGCGACCAAGGGATCGATGCCGAAGGCCGCGGCCGTATCGGCGCTGGCCACGGCGATATCAGCGAGCTCCGATGCCGTGGGATCAGGGTTGACCGCGCAGTCGCCGTAGACCAACACCCGGTCCTCGAGACACATGAAGAATACGCTCGAGACCAGCGAGTAGCCCCGCTTGGTCTTGATGATCTCCAGCGCTGGTCGAATGGTCCGGGCCGTCGAGTGCGTGGCGCCTGCTACCATGCCGTCCGCGCGGCCGGTGTGCACCATGAGGGTGCCGAACACCGCCGGTTCGACCACGGTCTCGCGGGCGAGCTCCAGCGTAACGCCCTTGTGCTGGCGCGCTTTGTGGTAAAGGGCGGCGAACTCCTCGGTCCAGGGGCCGTCGTTGGGATCGATCAGCTGGGCGCCCTCGAGCTCCAGGTTGAGCTGCCCGGCGTGGTTCTCGATCTCCTTGGGCTTGCCCAAGATGGTCAGATCCACGACCTGAAGCCGGAGCAGCGCATCGGCGGCTTTGAGAATACGCTCGTCCTTCCCCTCTGGGAGCACGATGTGTTGGCGGTCACTGCGCGCGCGCCGGATGAGCTCATACTTGAACATTGTCGGCGTCGTCTGCTGTGGCTTGGACACTTGAATCGCCTCGGTGAGCAACTCGACGTCCACGTTGGTCTCGAAGATCTGCCGCGCCATCTCGAGCTCCCGCACGTTGTTCGGCTCGAGTACGGCATGGACCCTGGAGAGCTTCATGACCGTTTCGTAGGTGTTGAGGTGGGAGCGCACGATGGGGATGCGCGGACCTGGCAGCCCCTTGATCAGCTTCAGAACCGGCGTGGTGATCTCCCGCTCACCGCTCAGCACGATGCCGCCGATGTTGGGCGCGGCATGGGACATGAGCGACGCCAGGGCCATGAAGATGACGTCGTGGCGATCGACGTGGGTGAC
>JAUVCD010000382.1 GCA_030590865.1 Myxococcales bacterium
GTGCCGTAGCTGTCCATGGCGGTCTGAACGATCTTGTCGCCCTCTTCCACCGAGTCGTAGTTGGCCACCGCCTCGCCGCCGGCCTCTTTGATCTCCGCCACGACGGCGTCTGCTGCGGCGCTGCCCGCGCCACCGCCATGCATGCCGCCCCCTAGATCGTTGACCACGACCTTGGCGCCCCGACTGGCCAGCAACAGGGCATGAGTCCGTCCCAATCCGGCGCCTGCGCCAGTCACAATGACGACCTTGTCGTCGAATCGCAGCTCGTCACTAGCCATGTCGCTTTCCTCCCGCGTCCGGTGGAGTGCGCCGCCCCCCGATCTGGCTGGCCGCGCCCAGAACGTTTCGCGTACGAAACATTCCCTGCGCTGGGACCGCCGTCAACCCCAACGGTGAAACATCCCTTTGAAACGACGGGGCGAAACAGCGGGACCGACTCAGCGTTTCAGATGTTCAGCTGCCGAGCTTGGAGATGAAGATGTCCTCCGCGCCTGCCGCCGTGAGCACCGTGCCATTGACGGAAAAGCCGGTGTGGAAACCGCCTGTCAACAGCACTGCGTCGGTGGAATCTAGGGTCATGCCGAAGGCTTGATCGTCTTCGTTTCGACCGAAGTCGAAGGCCCACAGCAGCTCGCCTGCCGGGTTCAGCTTGAAGACCAAGGCATCTTGGCCGCCCTGGCTGTCGTGCTCGGGCTGGGTGGGCAGCACCAGGATTCCACTGTAGCTGCCGGCGACGGTCACGCTGCCATCGGTGCCGACGGCAACCGCATGAGCCTGGTCTGGGCCGGTGCCTGCGACGCCGACGGCCCAGTCGAGATCACCGTTTGAAGCCATGGCGGCCACGAAGATGTCCTCGCCGTCGAGCCCTTCGAGCGTCGTGCTGCCGAAGTCCAGCGCTTCGACAAATTGCCCGGCGACGACTAGTCCACCGCCGTCGAGCAAGGCGATGGTCGTGGCAGCCGTCGTGCTGCTCGACGAGCCGAAGCGGGTGCTGAGCTGATGGGCACCGGCACCGGTCAACTTGGCCACGAAGCCGTCGCTGGGCCCGACCGCTTGCAGGGCGCCGCCGCCGAGGTCCATTGATCCGCTGAAGCTGCCGGCCAGCACGAGGTTGCCGTTGTCGTCGACGGTGAGGGCCGCCACTTGCTGGTCCTCGGTGTCGCCAAAGCGCTCGCTCCAGATCGGGCTGCCCTGGCTGTCGAGCTTGACGAGGAAGCCATCGGTGCCACCGGCGCTGGTCAAGGTCTCGCTGCCGACCGCCATTGCGCCGGTCAGCGTGCCAGCGATCACCAGGCTACCGTCCTGTGGGTCTAGGGCTACGGCGGTAGCCTGTTGGTCCTGCTCCCCTGGCGTGGTGCCTGCCTCGGCGAAGGCGATGGCGAGCTCAGGGTTCAGGTTGCTGTCCAGCCTGGCGACGAAGATGTCGCTATCCACCGGCTGGGGCAGCACGTGACCGCCGAACTCGACCGGACCGTCACGGTACTCGCCGACGACTACGATACTGCCGTTCGGTCCGACCGCGAGGGCCCTCGGCCAGGCGATGCCCGAGCCATGGGTGGCGAAGCTATCGAGGTGATTGCCCGCCTCGTCGAGCTTCACGACGGCCAATCGTTCGCTGTCCTCGGCACCGAGGGTTCCACCGCCGAAGTTGACTGGCCCGCCGATGACGCCGGCCACGATGACATGATCAGCCTCGTCGGTTCCGATAGCCATGCCACGATCGGTCTGGTCGGTTCCGAAGCCGAGGCACCAGTCGAATTGCGCGGTCGGTGCGCTTCCGCCATTCCCGCCCGCCCCACCCTCCTCGGGTGGGTCGCCGTCAGTGCCGCCGGTGCCAGCGGCACCTTCGGGAGCGAAGTCGTCGATGGCCAGCACGCCACTACAACTGGTGGTGACCAGCGCGGTGGCGCCTAGCAGTAACAGGCCAAGTCCCATTGTCTTGCTCATCAACCTTGCACCATCTCCTAGAAGATCATCGACAAGCTCAGGCCGTTGATCGTCGGCCCCACCAGCGGCTCGAGCTGAGCCCTTACGCCGCGGTCTTCCTCCCCTTCTGCAGTCTGCAGCCCCGTGTCGAGCACCACGAGCACGAAGCCTGCCACCACGGCCACCGAGCCGGCCGCGATGGCGATGGTCGCCCCCAGCGCCTCACGGTCTGCCCGTTCGACCAAAGCGTACCCTTCGTCGCTACATTGCCGATCAGCACCACAGAGTGTTTCGTCCGACTCGGCGGTGCGGATGTCACGGGCTGCCACCAGACCCAGGATCGCCCCGAGACCGACACTCGCAGCGCCGGCTCCTGCCGAGATGACGCCAGTGGTGAACAGCCAGCTGCGCCCTGAGCCCTCGGTGGTTGGTCCTGTCTGTGGACCGCTGGACAGCTTGCGCAACGGTGGCACCGCTACAATGGGTCGGTCGCCGTTGGCGCCGATACTGAGCTCGGTTGACCAGCTCTGATAGCCCGCGGCCCGGACGTCGACGGTGTGCTTGCCCGGGTTGATGGCCACCGGCACGCCGAACACGCCAGCGCCGAACTTGACCCCATCTCGCCAGATTTCCATCCCCGGTACCCGCTGCGCTGGCACGATCGTCAGCTTGGGTACTTTGGGTCCCAGGTCGAGCGCCCGCTCGGCGGCTTGGTGTGCGTCAGCGTCTCGTCCGGCGGCGCGCAACATCACCGCCGCCTGGCGGTAGCCGGCCCAGGCGGAGGCCAGCTTGCCCTGTTTGTCGTGACACAGGGCCAGCAGCAGCGCCGTTTCCGACGAGACCTCGGCCGCTAGGCTTTGTTCCAGCTTTGGGCAGGCCTCGTCCAGATCCCCCATCCGCATCAGCGCCTCGCCGAGCTGATGGAGCGAATGGGCTGCAGCGGTGTCGCTCTCGCCCGCCGTGCCCTGGTCTCGCTCGTCGCCTTCGGTTGCCGTCGTCGTCGAGCTCTCGGCCTGGTCGCCGGTGTCGTAGTCACCTTCGGCGGCCGCTGGCTCGCCAGCCTCATCAGGCGGCGGCTCGGCGGGCGTCGCGGGCTGGGCACCGCTCTGGTGAGGCATCGCCCACAACGAGAACGCCACCAGCGATGCACAGCCCCATCGCAGCAGGCCTGGATTCGTCATAGGCGACTTCCTGAACATCCTTTGGTCGACCGGCCAATTCCAGTCCGGCTCGGCGGCACAACAAACCGTCCAGCATAAAGGTATCTGGCGACGCGCTCATGGGGAAGCCCTCTTCTCGGGTGGGGCACCACGGGAGGGTTGCGGCGCTAGCCCAAGGGTTCTTTCATCCTCTTGGACCTTCTGAGGTACGATCGGTTTTCGATGGCTCGTCGTTCGGTGTGCCGCCCATACCTCTCGCTCCCGCTGCTCCTGGTCTGGGTGGTCATGGGCTGCACCGAGGACCCGGGCGTGGATCCGGACGCGGGTCCAGGTGGGGGCGGGCAGGGGGGAAGCGTCACTGAGCCGAGCTATGGCGTACCCAGCGACGGCTGTGCGCAAGGCTTCGAGCCAGACGGAGACCATGGCTGCACTCCGGTCCTGCCGCAGCCGTGCCCGCCGGGTCTAATGGCCGTCCCTGGCGAAACGGAGTGCCGTCCCGTAGCACCATGCGCCGACGGCACGTGGGGCGATATCCCCGTCGATGGGAACACCCAATACGTGGACGGCAGCTATGCCGGCGGCAACAGTAACGGCACCGCAGCCCAGCCCTGGACCAGCATCAACGACGCCATCAACGCGGCGGCGGGGAGCGCCATCGTCGCCATCGCCGCCGGTAGCTACGCCGAGGAGGTCGAGATTTCCGACAAGGCCGTACGGCTCTGGGGGCGCTGCCCGGAAATGGTCGAGATTGTCGGACCCGCAAACGCCATGGCCACCGTTTTCGTCACCGACAGCTACGGTAGCGAGCTGCATGACCTGGCCGTCCGCTCGGACGATGGTATCGGTGTGCTCAGCTCAGCCGGCGAGCTGCTGTTAGAGCGCCTATGGCTGCACGATATCCCCAATCGGGGCGTGAGCATCGAGGAAACCCTCGGCAGCACCACGTTGGTGGTCCGCGATTCGCTGGTGGAGAACGTGATTGAGGTGGGCGTCTTCGTCGGTGGGTCCACGGCCACGGTGGAGCGTTCGGTCATCCGTGACGTCATGCCCCACCCGAGTTTCGGGTTTGGGAGTGGCATGACCGTGAAACCTGACACCGACCACGTCATGCGTGCCACCGTCGTGGCCCGGCAGTCGTTGATCGAGCGAACTCACAGCTGCGCCCTCCAAATCATTAGCTCAGACGTTACAGTGGATGGCTGCGCCGTACTGGATACCCTCCCTGAGCAAAATGGTGCGCTCGGCATTGGCGTCGGGCTGGCGCGCGACCCCGCCTTTGGGCCGCCGGTGGTAGACCTTCGTGGCTGTGTTATCGAGCGCAGCCACGCGGCCGGCATCTCAGCCGAGGCTTCCGTGCTGTCGGTGCTCAACACGACGATTCGTGACACTCAACCGCAGCAAATGGCTGGTGCTTTTGGCAACGGCATTCGGGTTCAGAACGATGTCGCCGCCGCCATGTCATCCGAGCTTTATCTGACCACCTCGCTGGTGGAAGACAATCACGAAGTCGGCGTGCTCGGCATGGACTCGGCGATCACCCTGGATGGCGTATTGGTGCGCCGGACTCAAACCCGCCTTGATGGCACCTTCGGCGATGGTGTCGCCTTGGTGCAGTCCGATGGTGGCGCGACGGGGACGATCACGGGCTCGTTCGTGAACGAGAACGCCCGGGCCGGACTGGCCAATTTTGGTGCCACCCTCGCAATCGGCGGCAACCGTATTCGCTGCAGCAGCGTCGATCTCAACGGCGAGCTCAACAAGACGGAATTCGTCTACAACGACCTGGGCGGCAACACTTGTGGTTGTCCCGAGGCGGTCGAGGCTTGTCAGGTCCTCTCAGCCAACCTGGCGCCGCCTGAGCCGCTTTGAGCTCAGTATGGTGAAGGCCTTCCGGTCCTCCAGACCTTCTGCGCTAGCGGTGCTCGAACAGTGGATCGTCTGGGTCTGCTGGCTTCTTCGGGGGCTTGTGGGGTTTGGGCACCACCGGTTTGTTGGGCTTGCCAGTCCTGGGAGGCGGTTTCGCAGTCTTCGGCGTGGCTGGCGCAACCGATGCCGATGGTGAGGCCGAGGCGGTCGACGACACGGTCGCGGTCGATATGGCTGAGCTGTCGTCCGGCACGCTGTCTGGCTCTGGGCCGGTGACTGCCGCCTCCGTCGGTTCGGTGACGGGTGGGCTTGCGCCAGTGCTCGGCTCATCGTCCGGTGCCGCCAGCAGCACGAGGGTCAAGATCATCATGGCAGCCGCTGTGGCGCCTACGCCCCAAACGGCCAGCCGCGAGGAGTTCGCCGTGGGCAGGTGGTCGGCGGCGTGCTGCCAGCTCTGGGCGGTATCCGAACGGCGGCGAGGGAAGTCGCCGCTCAGGGCCGTGTTGGAGAGTTCTAGCGGCGTCGGTGTGGTGACCCGCAGGGCTGACGGTCCCTTCAGTCCCGGCTCGGAGCCTCGAGGATCGGAGCCCAGCGGATCGAAGCCCAGCGGATCGAAGCTCAGGGGATCGTCGATCATTGGGTTGCTGAGCAACCGCAGCGTCCGTTCGGCGGTCTGATTCGCGCCAATGGGACCGAAGGGGGCCAGCGCTACCGCTAGCGCGCCGACATTGTCGTACCGTCGGTCAGGGGTCTTCTCGAGGATCTTCTGCACCACCGCGGCCAGTCCCGCCGGCGCCTCGGGGCGTAGCTCATGCAGTGACGGGGCCGGCTCATTGAGCACTCGCTGACAGATCTGGCCGATCTGGGACGCATTGAATGGGGGCTGTCCCGTGATCAGCTCGAAGAGAATGGCGCCTACGGCCCACTGGTCGGCTGCCGGGCCCACATCGCGCACCGACATCCATTGCTCGGGCGACATGTAGTTAGGCGTGCCCATGGCTTGGGCGTTGGCGGTCAGGTTGCGCTCCCGCGGTCCCTCTAGCGACTCGGTGGTCAATTTGGACAGACCAAAGTCGAGCAGCTTGATGCACACCGAACCGTCGGGTCGAGCACTGGCGAACAGGTTCTCGGGCTTGAGGTCCCGGTGCACGATGTTTCGCACATGGGCCTCAGCCAGCGCTTGGCAAGCCTGCAGCCCGTAGTCCACTGCGGTGGCGATGGGGAAGGGCTCGCGAGTTGCGAGCAGCTCCCCCAGGTCTCGCCCGGCCAGAAATTCCATCACCATGAAGGGCACGCCGCCTGGCAGCTCGCCCACGTCGAGTACCCGGCAGACGTGCTCACTCTTGATCTTGAACAGCAGGCGCCCTTCGCGCCTGAACCGCGCGCTCGCTTCTTGGTCGGCGCTGAGGGCCGGCAGCAGAAACTTGATGGCCACCCGCTCCTCGAAATCGAGGTGCCAAGCTTCGACCACCACGCCCATGCCGCCGTAGCCAAGGAGCCGCTCGACGCGGTACTTGTTGAGCAGCACATCGCCTGGTCGGGCGATGCCCTTCAGCGCCTCGTCCCCACCTGGCTGCTCGTGCGACATAGCGGACCGCGGGCCACCACGACGTAGGCCCCAGTTACCAATCCAGCACCAATCTAGCATGACCGGTAGGCGATGCTCTCGATCTTAGATCGTCGCTTGCCGTCACGGTGTGGGCTCCTGCTCCAGGGCGTTGATCGCCCAGGCGAGGCGAGCAATGATTCTGCCGATGCCACAGGTGTCAGCGAAGGGGATCGATCTCCACTACGAGTCCATCGGCCGCGGCGAGCCCATGGTGCTGGTCATGGGCATCGGCGCCCAGCTCATCTATTGGCCCGATGGGTTCTGTGAAGCGCTAGCAAGGCGGGGGTTCGAGCTCATCCGGTTCGACAATCGCGACGTTGGATTGTCGAGCAAGATCCACGGCGCGGAGGTGCCGGCCTTTGGCACCATGGTCTTGCGAGCCGCTTTCGGTTTGCCCATCGCTGCGCCCTACACGCTGAGCGACATGGCTGACGATAGCGCCGCCTTGCTGGACGCTCTGGGCTTTGAGCGGGCCCATCTGGTGGGGGTGTCGATGGGCGGGATGATCGCCCAGACGATGGCCATCCGTCATCCCGAGCGGCTCCACAGTCTCACCTCGATCATGTCCCATACCGGTGACCGCCGATTCATGGTGTCTCGCCCCGGTGCCTTGCGCGTGTTGCTGGGCCCGGCGCCTCAGAATCGCGACGAGGCGGCCGATCGGGCCGAGGCGTTCTACCGCGCAGTAGGTGGCCCGCGGTTTCCGCTCGACATCGAGAGCGTCCGGAAGCGGGCCGCTCGGTCCTTCGACCGATGCTCCTATCCGGTTGGCTTCCTGCGCCATCTGGCGGCGATTCTGGCCAGTGGTAGCCGTACCGCAGCGCTGCGTCAGCTGACCGTACCTGCCCTGGTGATCCACGGCTCGGCGGACCCGCTGATCCGGCCAGGCGGCGGGCGTGCCACCGCTCGGGCCATTCCAGGCGCCCGGTTGGAGATCATCGAGGGCATGGGCCACGATCTCCCCGAGGGTGCCTGGCCGCTCATCATCGATGCCATCGTTTCTCATGCCAGGGCCGCAGGTTTTCGGCGAAGCGCGGTAAACAGCTCTCCAGGTCAGCTGTGACCCTCGCTTGACACGAGCCGTCCCCCTGCGAGCCGGTCGTCCATCAGGCGACGTGGCTAGGTGTGCGACACCGCAGCGGAAACACTCCAGCCCCACTCGTTCGGCTCCCCTTGGCACGAAGGCTGCTGTGCTTAGGAGTCTGTCAGGGTGTCCCCTGACCGGCACCCAACGACTAGGAGGTCACCATGCACAAGCTTTCTTTTCTCACGACCATCACCCTCAGCGGACTGCTCGCCCTCGGCGGCTGTCACATGAACATCTCAGATAGTGGCTCCGGCTTGGATGATGAGTGGGACGATGACTGGGATACCAGCGGCGGAACCTGCGGTGGCGGAACCCCTGGGGCTGGCGAGTGGGGCGACAGCTGTGACGAGGACGCCGACTGCGCTTCTGGTCTCACCTGTGACGACTACGTCGGCACCTGCGTGCCTGCGCCTTGCGACCCCCAGCCCTGCGACGCTGACACGGATTGCACCACTGGCTTCTATTGCGACCAAGAGGTGGGCGAGTGCGTGCCCGCTGGTATCTGCGCCACCGACGAAGACTGCGGCGAAGGCTACGTCTGCGACGAGCCCCAGAGCACCTGCGTGCCCGCTGATGTCTGCGCCACCGACGAGGACTGCGGCGAAGGTTTCGTCTGCGACGAGGCCGAGAGCATCTGCGTGGTCGACGACACGCCGCCGCCTACCTGTGTCGACATGAAGACCGAGGTCGACTGTGTCGCCTTTGGCGGCTGCGAGCCGGTCTACGCCGGTGTGGACTGCAGCTGCGGTCAGGACTGTGAGTGCACCGGCGGTGAGCCCGGTTGTGTCTGTGCGAGCTTCGAGTTCTTCAAGTGTGAGGAGGTGCCGGCACAGTAGGTCCGCTCCCTCGCCCATCGCCACAGTGCCCAGGGGCGCGACGTGCCAGTCGGCAGGTCGCGCCCATTTTGGGTTTGTGGCGGGTGGCCTTGGATCACCGGGGTGTCATCTGGCTGTGGTTCCATGGCGGCGGCTCATCTAGCCTGGGACGGCATGCCATGATCGATTGCCATGCTCACCTGGCGGCCAGCGAGTTCGACGACGATCGGGTTGCGGTGCTGGACCGCGCCCGAGCCGCTGGCGTTCGCCAGGTGATCGTGGTGAGTGAGGACGCCGCCGAGGGCCGGCAGGTGATCGAGCTTTGTTCGCGCCACCATGGGTTGCTTCGCCCCTGTATCGGGCTGCACCCTGACCGGTTCGCTGAACAGCGGTCCCTGCCCACCGAAGCTGATCTCGACGCCCTCTGTGCTCTGGCTCGTGCCGAGGGGCAGCAACTGGCCGCCATTGGCGAAGTTGGCCTCGACTATTGGCACGTCAAGACGGCTGAGCGGCGGGCCGCTCAGGGGGCTTGTCTCGAGCGCATGGCAGCGCTGGCTGGCGAGCTGCAGCTACCGCTCAACGTGCATTCCCGTTCGGCTGGAC
>JAUVCD010000058.1 GCA_030590865.1 Myxococcales bacterium
GGAGTGGCCGACGCCAATGGTGGTGGCCGTGTTGTGCATGACGTTGCCGCAGAGCGTTGGGTCGGCCATGAACTGGGTGAGGACGTCCTCGGCGACAGCTTGACCGTAGGCAATACCGGTGGCCGCTGGTGGCTGGCCGTAGGCCTCGGCGACAACGTCAAAGAGGCTCACGTCGTTGGGGTCGGAGTAGCCGAACCAGCCACCTTCGGCCATGTCCTTGGCCCAGCAGCGGGCCAGATCGGTGAGCGTCGCGTTGAGGGTCAAGGCGGATTGAGCGAGGTGAGTGGTCGAGCCGCAGGTGGCGCCGAGGGCGCGTTGGGCGTTGATGGCGGCGCGGAGCTCGCCCTCGAGGGTTTCGGACGCCGTCGGCCAGCTCGGATCGTTGGTGCAGTCGTAGCCGACACTACCGCCCGTGCCCGAGCTGGCGCCGCCCGTACCGCCCGTACCGCTAGTGGACCAGCCGCCGGTACCACTGGTGGACGAACCGCCGCTGCCGCCGCTGCCGCCGCTGCCGCCGGTGGCCCCTGAGCTCGTGCTAGTCGTACCGTTCGACTCGCCATCGCTGCTGCATGCCACCAGCATGGCGGTGAGGGCGGCAACGAGGACCAGGGGACCGAAGCAGGATGGGCGCGTCATTGTGGAATCCTACCCCATGTGCTCCTGACGAGACGCTAGAAGAAGGAGCCTTGGGCGGCTCACTCGTTGTCCTCGACCGCGACCGGTGGACGCTGAACCGCGGCGACTTCGTCGGCATCCCCGAGCTCGGGCTGGGGCCCTGATTGGGTGGAAGGACTACGGACCGGGGATGATGTGCAAGTGATCGGGAGAAGCTTGGCTGGGTCAACCCGGGAGGGGTCGCGCCGTGGCAACAGCCATCCGCATCGCGAACGGAGTATGATGTGCCACTGGCAGCCGCACCGGTATTAGCTGGTGTCTCCTCCGCAAAAATCGGGCGGATTTTGGCCGAGCTCGTCGCCACAGAAGCGGCCGTTGCCATCGGCCGGGCATACCGCGTCGGTAGCGCATCGGTAGGTGCAGCGGTTGGTGGCAGCGCCGGCAAAGAGGTCTCTACAAATGGCGCCGAGCACCGCCTCCTGGGTGCCGCCCAGCTCTTCGGAGCACATGCCTTCGCCGGTGCAGTGCCACCCGCTCTGCAACGCCAATACAGCCTCGCAGGTGGCAAAGTCCTCCGCGACGCCGCAATAGTTGGCTGCCGCCTCGCCGCTGATGCTCTCTTTGCCAGCAACGCCGACGTAGGGCTGATCGCAGGCGGGAGGAAGCGCCGCCAAGCAGAAGTAGCCGTGAAACGTGCCCACGGGAAAGTCGAGCGGTACGCACTTGTGGCCCCCGACGCATTGGACATCGTTGGTGCACGCCTCGCAGCTGTCGACCGAGCCCTGCGCAACGCCGACGCACGCGAAATCCACCAGGTCGCAGGTCTCGCCGCCCCCACAGGCGTCATCGTCGTCGACGTTGCACTCGACGCACGTCCCCGCATCGCAGATCCCGGCATCGGTCACGCCAGCACAATGGGGGTTGCTCGTGCACGGCACGCAACTGCCGCCGTCGCATTGGGCCGCATCTGCCACTGTGCAGTGCTCGTGCTCGAGGCAGGCCTCGCAGATCCCGTTCACCTCGTCGCAGTGGGGCGTTGCCCCGCCGCAGCCGCCGCAGGGATCGGTGCCACCGGTGCCGCCCGTGCCGCCCGCTCCGCCGCCGGAGCCTCCGGTACCGCCGTCCTCCTCGGGCGGGTAGTCGATGCACGTGCCGTTGAGCTCGCAATCCTCGGACGCGCTAGTGCAGTCGAAGGCGATCAGGGGGAGCAGAAGAACGGCAAAGAGGACAATCCAACGCATGGTCCGCGGAGCATATCGCACAACGGCCGCTACCACGAAACGAGGTGCACGGTCTGGTGCGCAATGCCGTCTCGTCGACGCCCGCGGGAGGGCGCTGCGGGTCTGGGTCTTTCCACCCAGCAGGCCCTGACCTGCCTAGGTCACATGCGCCGAAGGGCACACCCGCGCCACACCCAGCCGCGGGAATGTCAGAACTTCTCTGTACCAAACAGACCGACGCCGCCGCAACCCCTCCTCGAGCATGGCGTGGCCTCGCTTTCCGCAACTGACCGGCATTCGCGGCGATGAAGGAGTGTGGATACCCGAACAGAAGCGCTGGGGCACTTGGACCGGGTCATCGTGGTGGTGCGAGGACAGCCGGTGATGCTCGATGTTGATCTGGCGGCGCTGTACGACGTCGACACGAGAGCCCTGAATCAAGGGGTCAAGCGCAACATCGCGCGCTTTCCCGCAGACTTCATGTTCCAGTTGACCGGTGATGAGTGGCTCGTTTTGAGATCACAAACTGTGATCTCAAAACCAGGCGACCGGCGCGGGGGGCGGCGTAGACGACCCTTCGCGTTTACCGAGCAAGGGGTCGCCATGCTCTCGAGCGTGCTCCGGAGCGAGCGCGCGGTGCAGGTGAACATCGAGATCATGCGGGCCTTTGTCGAGATCAGGAGGTGGATGTTCGACCACGACGAGCTCGCGAAGAAGATCGCCGAGATGGAGCGCAAGTACGACGCCCAGTTCGCAGAGGTGTTCGCGGCCATCCGCAGGCTGCTGGTGCCGCCAAACAGGAAGCAACGGCGCATCGGGTACCGGCGGGGTCAAGAGTGACAGCGCGTGGCGGTCGTAGTTCGGGCCGCGCACGCCCGAGCAGCTGGCGCTAGCGAGCCTGGTCATCGAGGAAGACGCTCTGGTCGCTTTGGACGCAGCCGTCGCGCAGGCCGCAGCAGAGACCTTTCGGCGGCTCGGCTCACCCCAACGGCGTGCGAACGACATCGCCATTGGCACGACGGCCGCGACGCATGGCGCCGTCCTCTGGACGCTGAACCGCGACGACTTCGTCGGGATCCCCGAGCTCGAGCTGGGGCCCTGATCGGGGGCGGACGGCGCAGAGGGCGCAGGTTCGGGGGGTGGGGGACAGAAGTGGCAGGGTGAGCGGTCACTGGCCGATCTCTGTCCGCGTGGGGGACAGAGATGCCGTGGTGAGCCGTCACTAGCTAAGTTCTGTCCGGATATGGGACATAAGTCACGTGGTGAGCCGTCACTAGCGGAGTTCTGTCCATGCCTGAGCCCAACGGCCAGGGCCCACTACTCGGATCGTCGAAGGCTCCACGCGGTTCGAAAGAGGTGATCTCCTTAGAGATCCGCCTGGCTTGGCCCGCCGGGTGTCCAGACCGCGCGCTTCGAGACCTCGCCATCGAACAGACCGAGGGGAAGCTGCCGGTGGAACCCAGCCAGATCGACCACCCACCACGAAAGGTCTGCAGCAGCTCAGGGTTGTCGGTGATGGTGACCTCCAGGTTGTGCTCCGACAGTGGGGCGCCCTTGTGCGGAATGGCGGAATGGCGTGGCTGGCACCATTCCAGACCGCTCGATGGCAGTCGTCGCTCCCGGTGACGCTATCGCGAGAGCCGCCGTCCCGTGGCGTGCGGCGTCATTGCTTCCATGGCAGCGGGCAGCAGTGGTTCTGACATGAGTTGGTGTGCTCGGCGTCGCACGCACACACCACCTGCTCATTGTAGAGGCACTCGCATTGACCGGCGCTGCAGCGCACGGTGAACGCATTGTTGGCCTCGTCGTCGCAGGACACCTCACAGGTCTGTGTCTGCAAGTTCCAGCTCGAGGTACATTCTGCGTCTTCGAGCTGCCCCACCGGCTGAGGCGGGTCGTCGCAGGTTCCAACGGCGCCACCGTTGCCGCCCGACCTGCTCTTCGGCTGAGCTCCAGCCGCATCCGATCCCGCAACTGCCGCCCGGTCGCGGCGATGAAAGGGTGTGAGGGCACGAGCAGCAATGACAGGGGTTGGAACAACCCATCGGGTACCCAAAGGTCGGTCGGTGGTGGGGCGTGACGGGTGACGGCGTGCTCTTGCGAAGAAGGTGGCCGTCGCTCCTTGACGAATGGACCAGACCAGACCAGACTAGATTTGTGCCGAAAGAAATCGTCAATATTTCCGAGGCGAAAGCGCAGCTATCGCGGTTGGTGGAGGAGGCGCGGCAGGGCAAGACCATCATCATCGGTAAGGCCGGCAAGCCTGCTGCGAAGCTTGTTGCGTGCGATCTGAGCGATGAGCCGCGCTTGCCAGGCGCGCTCAAGGGGAAGATCCGGATCGCTGACGATTTCGACGAGCTGCCCGAGGATATCGGAGCGGCATTGGGCATGGTCGACGAGCCGTGAACCTGCTGCTCGACACTCACGTGCTGCTCTGGTGGCTGGACGATGACCCCACGCTGTCCAAGGCCGCGCGACAGGTCATCAGCGATGGGCACAACACCGCCTTCGTCAGCGTGGCAGCGCTTTGGGAGATTCGCATCAAGGAAGCGCTGGGAAAGCTGAACCTCCCCGATGACTTCGAGCAGGTGCTGCAGCGCGAGCCCTTCCTGGTTCTCGACGTGAAGGCGCGCCACGTCCACGCGCTCAGGCAGCTGCCCATGCTCCACCGCGATCCATTCGATCGGTTGCTGATCACCCAGGCACAGACCGAAAGGCTCACCCTGGTGACCCGCGATTCGGCGATCTTGCGCTACGACCTGCGGTGCGTGGTGGCCTGAAGGCGTAGCCCAGCTCGTGGCTCGCCGTGCGGGCCGCCGGGTGGGTGACCGGGTGGGGAGACCATTGATCTCCGCCACAACGGCGCCGAGCTCTTGGTCGCCAAAGGACTGTCGACCGTCACAGTTCGCGCTGCTAAGCAGTTGGCCAGGCAACCATGACGAAAGAGAAACACGACGAGTTGAGCGGCGGCCCGAAGGAGAGCCTTGTCGTCAAGTACTTCAAGGACTTCGCAGTCCTGAAGGAAACGCGCAGGGAGTACTGGGGCATCCAGATCATCAACATGCTGGACTGCCTGGCGTACTTCGCCTTGCTCAACATCATCGTCGTGATGCTCTCGGACGACTATGGGTACAGCGACAAGGAGGCCGGCTACGTCTTCACCGTGTTCACGTCGCTGACGACCATCTGCCTCGTGTTCTTCGGCCTGGTCACGGACAAGCTCGGCGTCAAGAACGCGACCTACCTGGCCATGGTCGGCTACACGGTGGCCCGGGCGGACCTGCTCATCGCCGCCTACATGGAGCCGGGCATGCTGCGCCACGTGATGGTCGTGGGCGGCCTCATCCTGATGGCACCGTGCATGGCGATGGTGCAGACGATCTTCCAGACGGCCAACCGGCGGTTCACGACGAAGAAGTCGCGCGGCGCCGGGTTCAACCTCTGGTACCTGTTCATGAACATTGGCGCCGCGGGTGGCGGCTTCATCATCGACATCCTCTACAAGGATCTCGGCCTGCCTCGATTCCACGTCCTGAGCTTTGCGCTCGTCCTGGGGGTCCTGTGCATGGCGGTGAACTTCCTCATGATCAAGAACACCGGGCAGCTCTATGGCCCTGGCGAAGAGGAGGAGGAAGAGGCGGAGGGGAAGGGCAAGGAGATCGGTCTGATCGGCGCCGCTATGGCCGCCATCAGGGAGCACGGTCTCGACCAGGCGGCGAAGCGCTTCTTCCGGTCGCCGCTGTGGAAGCTGACCGTCCTCATCTTCCTGCTCCTCGGCGTTCGTTGCGTGTTCCTCAATCTATCGCTCGTGGCCCCCAAGTTCTGGCTGCGGATGATTGGAGACGACGCGAGCATCGGCGCTCTCCAGGCATTCAACCCGATCCTGGTGATCATTGGCCTGATCCTGTTCATCCCCCTGCTGCACCGCTTCAAGATCTACAACATGCTGATCTTCGGAGCGCTCATCACGGCTCTGTCGATGATCTTCCTCGTCATCCCGCCGGCTCAGGGTTGGGACGTGGCCCAGTTCACCTACATCATGACGATCTGCTTCCTCTTGGTGCTGACCATCGGCGAGCTCATCTGGTCCCCCCGCCTGCAGGAGTACACCGCATCGATCGCGCCCAAAGGCCAGGAAGGGACCTACCTCGGCCTCTCCATGGTGCCCTACTTCCTCGGCAAGACGATCCTCGCCGGCGTGTCGGGGCACATGATCGCGCGCTGGTGTCCCGAGTACCCGGAGGGCGAGCCCACCGTCGGCGAGCGCATTGCCGCCGGCGAGGTCGGCTACTGGGATTCGCCCTATGTCATCTGGTTGATCCTGGGGGCCTGGGCCCTGGTCGGCGTCCTGGCCGCCATCTACTTCAAGGGCTGGTTCACCAAGGACATGGCTGATTCCAAGTCTGAGACCGCCGCCGCCTGATTTGGGGTGGATCCAGTTGTCGTGAGTCCGCTGGCTACGGCGATGCGCCCGGGGCCTTGGCCGAGGCGGAGACCGGTGTGGACCCGCTGCCCGACGGGGCGGAGAGCGCCGGCTGCTGCATGAGCACCTCGTAGCTCGCCCGCTCACCCGGCGCGAGATTGAGCATCAGCACTTTGCTGCCGACCACGGAGCGATGGACCACCACTCGGTGCTTGCCCGGCGGCAGGGGCAGGTCGACGACGGGCGCCTCACCGAGCGACTCCGACCCGAGCCACACCAGGCAGCCCGGCAGACAGCGAATGGTCAGATAGGCCTGGTCGTCGGCCGAAGGCCCGCCGTCGGCGGACGTGGATACCGGCGCTTCCGCTCCGTCAGCCCCGCCGTCGGCAACCAGCTCCGTCGCAGTGCTGCTGGTGAAAGCCTCGGGTGGCTCTGGGGGCGAGGAGGCGCTGGCTTGGGCGAGCGTCGCTGCTGCCGAGGGAGCCATCGAAACGCCGGACTCCGGCGGCTCCGAGCTGCCGGCCAGGCGATCGAGCGCGCCTGGATACAGGACCACCACGAGAGCCGCCACGATCGAGGCCACCACGAGGCCGTGGGCGACGAGCTTCGCGGGGGTCGGCCTCCCCCAATCTGGCGGTGGCTCGGAATGGGCCGGCTCGACCTCGCCGCCCGCGCGCATGAGGGGGCGGGTGTCGGCCTGCGAGTCGCAGGCGCGATCACGGGTGACGCCCTTGACGACCATCTCTCGGGTCGCCGAGTCGTCGTGCGAGCCCCCATCCGCGACGGCCCGCAGCGCTTCCGGACCGCGGATGGCCGTCTCGCTGTCCTCCTGGTAGAGCCCGGGCAGCTCCGCGGCGATCTGCTCGAAGCTCTCGAGCATCTCCCTGGCCGAAGCGAACCGCTCGGAGATCTGGGTGTGGAAGGCACGCTCGAAGAACTCGTCGAAGGCGGCCGGGGCGCCCATCGCGCTCGCCGGTCGGGAGTCGCAACGGCAGATCACGACCATGAGCGCCTGAAGCGTGTCGGCATCGAAAGGGTAGACCCCACAGAGCATGCGGTAGGCCACAACGGCCAGCGACCAGAGGTCGGCTCGGTGATCCACCCGGCGCGCGCCCAGGATCTGCTCCGGGCTCATGAAGTCGGGCGTGCCCATGGCCACACCCGTGGCCGTGAGCTTGTGCTTTGACCAGGCCTTGGCGATGCCGAAGTCGAGCAGCTTCACCTGCAGCTTTCCCGAGTCGCCGACGATGATGATGTTGTCGGGCTTGATGTCCCGGTGGACGATGTCGAGCGCGTGGGCCGCATCGAGGGCCTCACCGGCCTGACGCAGCACGGAGGCGATCTCCCCGAGCGACCAGTGGCGGCGTCGCATGAGGCACCGCCCGAGGGACTCGCCGTCGACCAGCTCCATCACGAGGTAGGGGACCCCTTCGTCAGTCCAGTCCAGGCCGTACATCCGCACCACGTGGGCGCTTTCGATGCGCTTGGTGGCGGCGAACTCGCGCTCGAAGCGGGCCACCGAGGTGGGATCCTGCTCCTTCCCGTGGGCGAGGAACTTGACGGCCACCGGCGCGCTCCGATGACTGTCGTCGGCGACCCACACCTGGCCCATCGCTCCTTTCCCGAGCTCCCGTACCAGGGTGAGGTGCTCGGACAAGCGAGCGCCGGGGGTGAACTCGCGGCCCATCGGGCCCATCATACGTCGAGTCACCGACTGCGCCCCGGGCTTCACCCTCGAGCAGCGGTTTTTAGGGGCGTCGGCGCCGGCAGACCACGCTGGCGAGAGCTAGCAGGGCGAGCAACCCGATTCGGTCCGGCGTGGTGGTGGGCGCCGCGGTTCGGCAGCCGCAGCCGCCCTCGTCGTCGCTGGCCGCGCCCGCTGCCGCACCGTGGCCCGCACCGGTGCCGCCGGTACCGCCGGTGCCGCTGCTGCTACCGCCAGTACCGGTACCGCCCGACCCGCCCGAACAGGGATCCACGCCTTCGTAGCGATCCTGAGCGGGGATGCGACCAATCATGGGATCGAGATCCGGGCCGAACGGCGGCCAGGGTCGGCACTCGAAGAAGTCGGGCTTGGAGTCGAGGTACAGTGAGGGTGGGAGCTCGTGATCGGGATTGGCGTCGTCCCATGCCGTGCTCTGGGTGATGGCGTCGTAGTTGCCGTGTCGCAGAATGGTGGCGTGGACCTGCGGGTCGTTGTCGGTGCTGCACGACCCGGAGTAGCCGAGCACGTAGGCGGCCTTGACGAAGACGTCGCAAGTGTCGTCGCCGGGGAACTCGTAGATCCCTTGGGTCCCAGGCGCGCCCAGGACGTTGCCGACGATGTTGAAGTAGTAATTGTACTTGTCGACGCGGACGCCCTGCTGGCCGGCGGTCTTGTCGGGGTCGGCCATGTCGAAGTAGTTGCGGTAGAGCGTCTGGTGGCTGGCCGAGCCCCAGTAGAAGTCGGCGCCGAAGCTGTGCCCCACGTTCCCCTCGAACAGGTTCATGTGGGGGTGAGCGGCGTGATTGGTGTACGAGCCGTAGCTCCAGTTCTCCTGACTCCCGTGGGTATTGAGAGAGTAGTTGTAGGCCATCACGTTGCCCGCCGGGCCGCTGGCGATCATCCCGGGACAGTGCAGGTCATACAGGACGTTGTTCTCCACCAGCGTCGCGGTGGTGGCCATGGACAAGAGAACGCCGTAGCCCTGGCCGCCGCCCCAGAGGTGCGAGTCGTGGAGATAGCTGTCGCGGATCTCGCAGTGGAAGCATTGCTGCACCAAGATGTGGTGCTCCATCACCTTGTAGCTCTCGACGTTGCGGACCCAACACCGGGCGCAGTTCTTGAGCCGGATGTTGTCGACCGAGGCGGTGCCGACGGCATCCTCGAGGTAGAGATCTTCGATGCCGGCCTCGGCGACCACCATCAGCGGCTGGTAGATCTCCGGGGAAAACGTGGCCGAGTAGCTGAGGAAGGGCGCTGGATCGACGGTGAGCGAGCCGGTCCCGACGCCGGTGATCTGCATCATCTGGGTGAGCGACCGTGACTCGCCGTTGCGGGTGCCGCACCAGGTACAGGTGCCGCCGACCCCATCGATGGTGATGAACGACGGGTCGTCGATCTGATCGATGAAGATGTAGCCGTCTTGGCTGAAGGCGCTGGTGCTGGCAACATCGAGGGTCGGCGAGTCCTTGGTGGCCTGGGTGACGGCGGTGATGTCCGCGTTGTTGTCCCACAGGTCGCCGAGATGGATGTAGCCCCGGTTCGAGGTCGTGGCCGCCCCATGGAAGATGAGTCGGGTGCTCTCGGGCCCCTCGCCGCGCAGCACGATCCCCTTTTCCACCAGGAGGCTGTCGTCGAGGCGATAGGTGCCCGCCGGGATGAAGACGACCTGACCCTCGGGGCAGGCATCGATGGCGGCCTGGAATGCCGCGCTGTCGTCGGTGACGCCGTCGGCGGTGGCGCCGTGATCGGCCTGCACGTCGGCGCAAATCGTGGTCCGGACCGGAATGCCCCCCTCGATGCCAGCGCGCCAGTCGATTCTTCGGTCGGCAGGGATGATGTCGGCGAGCGCCGGAACGCTCGACACCGTCAGGGCCACACCTGCCAACGCCAGGGCAACGGTGATTCGCACGACCGTGGGACGCATGAGTTCCTCCCTTTCTGCTCGGACCGGCGTGGCCCGTTCCGGCAGGTGACTTGCGGAGCCCGCTCAGGCAACCGCAACCAGCAAGATGATAGCGTAGTTGGCCGGACCTACGGACGCCTTGGTGGGAGACGGACCTGCGCGGGTTGACCACAGCCCTGCCCCTCGCTGGCACTCGTGTTGGAGATGGGCCACCATTGCAGGCATGAGCGAGTCGGGCTTCGCACGGGCACTGTCGGCGTTGCGCCTGGTGTTGGCCTTGCTCGTGCTGGCCAGCTGCGTGCCGCGACAAGCGGGCGAGCGGGTGGACCGCAGCTCGGACTCGACGGGTCCACCAGCGACAGTGCAAGTGGCATCGGAGGCCACCGCGACCGTCCCGTCGGCGAGCCCGTCGCCCGACGCTGCCGCTCCGAGCGCCCCCACTACGGCGGCCTCTTCCGCCGAAAGTGAGGAGGCGACGATTCGCGCCTTGCTGAAGCTCGATCGAGAGGGCGCGAAAGCGGCCGCGCTCGAAAGCTACGTGGCGCAGCATCCAGCGCTGCTGACCGCCGAGGCCAAGCCCTACGGCCGGGCCCTGATGTGGGCGCTCGAGTTCGCGCATGGCGAGGCGGCGCTGGCGCTCATCCGGGCAGGAGTGGCCCCGAAACGCTCCCAGGCGGGCGAATCGGGACCGCTGCGCCTCGCGGCGCGCGGCGGGCTCGATGCGGTGGTCGCCGAGTTGCTCGCCCGGGGGGCCTCGACCAATGGGGCCGGCTACTGGGGCACCCCGCTGCACTTCGCGGCCAAGCAGGGGCACGGGAGCACGATGAAGTTGCTGCTCGCGGCCGGGGCCGATCCGAGCGCCCAGGCGCAGGACCATCAGTTCACGCCGCTGCACGGGGCCGTGATCGGACGCCACCTCGATGCCATTGAGGTGCTGGTCGCGGCGAAGGCGGATCTGGAGGCCACCGACGACGACGGCCGCACGCCGCTTCACTGGGGCGGGTTCGCCTACGTGCCCCAGGCGGTGCATCGCTACGCCAAGCTCGGCGAGCCTCACGACACCACCTTCCACGATCCGGGCCCCGCCGTCGGCATGAAGCTGCTGCTCGACGCCGGCGCACGCATCGATGCGGTGGACGACCGGGGCAACACGCCGCTCCACGCCGCGGCCGAGGTGGGCTCGCTGCGCGGGGTAGAGATCCTCGTCGGCCGCGGCGCGCGCCGCAGCGTGAAGAACCACGCGGGCAAGACGGCGCTCGATCTCGCAAAGCGGCGGGGCGACGCAGACGTGGTGCAGCTGCTCTCGCGCGGGCCCTAGGGGGTCGGGGCCGCCCCGCCGAGCACCCCCGCCTACCGACGAACCTTGGCTTCCCGCGTGTCGCCCGGGCAATATTGGGCCCCATGACCCAGGACGAGGGGAGATCCCGCTTTCGGCGCTCCAACACCTTGCTCGTGCTCACCGGCGCGGCGGCGGTGGCCGTCGTGTTGGCCGTGGTCTATGGGCTGACCGGACCGCCGCGGCCGCGTGCCGTGTCCTTCACGGGCGGCTGGGAGCGCAGCGCGCCGTCCTGCCTGGGGCCGGTCCTGTGGACGGGCAAGCTCGCCTACGCCGCCTGCATCTGGTTCTATCGCAAGCGCGCCCTGGTGGCCTTCGATCCCGAGCGGGCCGAGGCGCAGGTGATCTACCGCTGAGAGCTCGACGACGGCAACCTGCCCGACCTGCGCATTCACCAGCCTTGCGGCGACGGTGAGCTGTTCGTGGTCGCGGAGACGAGACAGACGACCGTGGTCACCCGTCATGGGGACCAAGTGAAGGCGCGGGTCGCCAAGGTGCCGGGCGAGAGCGTGGTGGGCGCGGCGTGCGACGGGGAGACCATCGAGCTGTTCGTCCTCATCAGCGACGACGTTCACGCGCTGGTGGGAAGCACTGGCGACGGCTTTGGTCCGGCAAAGGGGCTCGCGGCGAGCGCCCGATCGGGGCGCATCGTGGCGGCCTGGCGACAGGACAGCAGCTGGCACGTCATCGCTCAACGGGAACAAGAAGTGACCGCGGGCAAGCTCGGCGAACCCGGAACGGCGGTGGCAGACAGCGACGCCAGCCCGTGCGCGGCCGGCGAGCCCGGCGGCTGGCTGTTCGTTGGCGGGCGCAGGTCTTGCTGGCGGCCCGCCGCGATGGTGTCTCGCGTTGACGGCGCGTTCCAGCTGCGGGCCAACGACGGCGCCAAGGCGCAGGTCGTCTATGCGGAAGGCAGCTCTCGCGTGGGCTACAGCAAGGGCGACGGCCGTCCGGTGATCATGACCGGCATGGGCTCGGCGGACCTGGAGCTCGATCGCGAAGGAGGGAGCTTCGTGGTGCGGCGCGGCGACACGGGCCCGGTTGCCGTGGCCAAGAGCGACTACTCGTCACTTGGCTCGGGGGCGCTGGCGCTGCCACTCTCGGGCGATCGCGTGGCGATTTGGGGCGGCCTCGGTGGCGCCGTGATCGTCGTGGGCCCTGACGCGAGCCGCCTCGACGGACCGGGCTGGCTGGCCCAGCTCGGAAGCGCGAGGAGCTTCCGCGCCGGTTCCATGAGCCTGGTCGACGTGATCAGCTTCTACGCGCTGAGCTTGGCGTCGCCGATCTACTTGCTCCTGTTGGCGTTGGCGTGGCGACGGCGCAAGCCCCCCGAGCGGCTGCCGTTGGCGCCCGGCATCGCCTGGGCCTTCCTGTTGCTGGTGCTGGTGGGCGCCCGCGGCGTCTATCACCTGGTTCAGTGGCTGTGACCTCCGAGAGCCCGCTTCCCGGGGTGGGGTCACGCACGGTCACGCAAGCTCGCCCCACCCCCGGATGGGGCGGAGCGCGGTAGCCTCGGTTGTGGCTTCAATGTGGCAGACCGTCGCCCCATCGAGCCCGTCGCCAGACGCCGTCATGTCCCTTGGTTCTCGAGCTGCCAGAGCGCGTGTACGTCGGTGTATTGGAACGTGCGCTTGAATACGGCCCGGTTCACGGGGCTGCTGGAGTAGAAATAGAGCCCACAGGGCTCGCGGAGATCGACGAGCCTCAGCTTGGTGTGGTTGTCCACGAGTGAGTAGTGAACCCGCCGCAATCGGTTCTGTATGGCGTGGTCCAGCGAGGTCACAATCACCCGTTCGTAAACATAGTTGTTGCGGGAAAGCTCCCGATTGAACCCTCCCAACACTCCGCCCATGCTCGAGCCGGAAATCTGGAACGTGTGGAAACCGGCAATCGTACCGTCAACGCGAACCAGGATGTGGACATGCTTGTTCGAGCGATACACCTCCGTTGCGAAGATATTCTCCTCGAAGAAGCGTTGGCAGGGGTTGGCGACCAGGCTGTGCTGGACCGAGCAAGCGACGCAGGCAGCCACCTGCTTCAGCTCTTCTGCGGAAAGAACATCATTGCGAACCTCGACCGCGATCCTGTTCTTCCGTCGCTTCAGGTTCCGTCTGAGGCTCTTGTGGGTCGCGAGATACTCGGAGACATGCTGATACCTGGTCACGTCGAACCAGGCCTCTGAGGAAGATGGGTATTGGCCGAATCCTGCGTCCTGGTACCGGGCCCTGTGGCTGGCCGTGTCGACGATCGTGACCATATCCGCAGTGGAATCGGCCTTGAGGTAGGTCAGCATGACTTCCATGGCCGCGTCCTCAATCTCGGGCTCCCTGAAAAAGAACGGCCTCGTGTGATTCGAGGTGATCAGGTTGCGGAAGGAGACCACGACGCAGTGGCCACTCAGCCGGGAGAGGAGCGCGCCGATCCTGTTGAGCGCGCCGGCTCTTCTCAGGGCCCCGTAGGAGGCGCGCAGATCAAAGGGCTTGATCTGCACGAACATTCCCAGGCCCAGCAGCTCGGCCCCTGCGTGGACCTTCAAATAGAAGAAGGCGACCTCGGTGGTGGACCTTTCAATCCACTCCCCGAAGAGATCCCAGACGTTGTCGGCCAACCCCTGTTGCGCCAGGTGATCTGCAAAGACCCGCCTCTCTGCCGTCGATAGCCGGGTGTCCCTTGTGCAGCGCATATTGCTCATCATGCACCCTTCGCCGACACCATTAATGCAGGGGAGCACCGGCGTTGGTGCATGAACCTGCCACGGGGCGCAATGGCGCAATGGCGTGCCTGGCACCATTCCGGGCTTGTCTGCGCAACTGGCGCGCGCTCGCGGCGATGAGAAGGTAGAGGAAGGCACGCCTCGGCGCGGCAGCTGGTTCTGACCCCGGCGGGGGCGCGTGGCACCACCATGCGTCCGTACCCGTTGGATATTGTGGAGCTTGTGTAGGGTGATGCATATTGCTACATTTGTAGGCAAACGCAACTCGGAGAGGAAGATGCCTACCAAATCCATTCGTCTGTCCCAGGAGCTCTTTGACCACGCGAGCCGTGCGGGGCGATTGCATCATCGGAGCGCTACGGGGCAGGTGGAGTACTGGGCCGAGCTGGGGCGCAGTGTGGAGCGGTTCCTCGATCCGGTGGACGTGCTCAAGCTGACCAGCGGTGCGGCCAAGCTCGTGGTCAAGGCGCGTTCGTCTCGTTCAGTCCCTGCCGACGAGGTGTTGGCGGATCTGGAAGCGTTGAGGGAAAGCGGCGAGCTGCGTGACGCGGTTTGTGGGGCCTCAGTTCGGTACCAGGCCAGCGTGAAGCATCGCGGCTACCTCGAGCGGCTGGGAAGCAATGGGAAGAAGGTCGTGGGGCGGTTCGTGGACGGCGAGTTCGTCGAGGGGCTGTGACCGATGGCTCGGAGACCTCAGATCTGGATCGTTGCCGGTGGCAATGGCGCCGGCAAGAGCACGTTCTATCGGATGGTGCTGGAGAAACGGGGCATCATCTTCGTCAATGCCGATGTGATTGCCGAGGCAATGGCGCCTGACTCGCCCGAGAAGCAAAGCTACGAGGCAGCCGAAAGAGCGGAGGCGCTGCGCTCGCGGCTGCTGCTCGAAGGAGTGAGCTTCTGCTTCGAGACGGTGTTGTCCCACCCGTCGAAGATCGACTTCGTTGGGACGGCCAAGGCGGCCGGCTACGAGGTGGTGCTGGTCTACATTCACCTGGGCGACGAGGGGCTGCATGTCGCCCGGGTGGCCACCCGGGTGGCCGAGGGCGGGCACGACGTGCCGACCGCAAAGATCCTCAGTCGGCTACCGCGGACGAAGCGCAACGTGACGAAGGCGATTGCACTCGCTGACGACGTATTGGTCTTCGACAACTCGAGCGCCGAGGAGCCGCTCGTATTGGTGGCACGAATGAAGGGTGGGTTCGTCGTGAGTGGCGCTGAAACCTTGCCCAAGTGGGCGGGCGAGCTGTTGGGGGTCGAGGGATGAGGGGGCTACCCCGGCCGCACGTTCCGCAGCACCCACCTGCAGCGATCGGACACGCTCTCTTCCAGCTTGTCGTAGGCGGGTTGAGCCGTCTCTGTGTCTCGCTTGGAAGGCACGATGTTCCTCTTCGCGGTTTACGTATTCGTAATTCTGGCGGGTTGCCGGGGCGTTGCTTCGCGTTCGTTACCTATTCGTAATTCGCCGACGGTCTCAGGTTTTACGTATTCGTAATGGAGCTCGCCGGGCTGACGATCAAGCCATCGCGACGGCCCGGTGCCGGAGGCTCCGCAGCAGCTCTGGGCATGGCCCAGGCACTCCAGTCACCCAAACCAAACGGAGCGACGGCGCCGCAGCCCCTCGTCGAGCATGGCGTGGCCTCGCTCCCACAGCTGGCGGTGGATGCGCTCGACCACCTGCCGGTTGTCCGCGTCCTCGGGGCGGCCGTCGAGGCGGATTGGCTCTGAGAGGTAGTAGGTGAACTTGACCGGCCGCGGTGCCGGCCCCCAGCCCAGCAGCACCGGCAGCTCGTACTTGTCGCTCCCCATGACCCGTCCGGTCCAACGGATTCGACCGACGATGTGCCAGCTCTCGTCGATGCCGATGCCCATGTGAAGGATGACCGGCACCTGGGCGCGCAGCGCCACCTGGACGAAGCCGAAGCTCTTGGCCCAGTTCAGCCGATAGCGCGCCTCGCGCGGCTTGAGGGCATCGCGGGCACCGCCTGGATAGGTGTTGACCAGATGGCCGGCGCGCAGGAATGCCAGCGCGGTTTCGCGGGTGCCGTCGAGGGAGCCGATCTTCTGCAGCGCGTCGCGCACCCCCGGGACGAGGAACAGCATCCGCTCGGCCAGGCCACGGGGCAGTCGACCGGTCGCGCGGTAGATGGCCGTGCCCAGGAACAACCCATCGAAGGCGAAGAGGCCGTGATTGCCAACCAGCATGGCGCCGCCTTCGGAGGGGATGTGCTCGAGCCCGTGGTAGGTGGGGCGGAAGTAGGCGCCGAGCGTCTCCATGACCGGGGCCCAGCGCTCCACCACCGCGTAGTCCACCCCATCGTGGGCCGGATCGAACTGGGGGGGCGGGCCGAACACCTTCTCGAGCACGGTCCCCAGGTTGTTGCGACCTGTTTCCACGGTGGTCACTATCTCGCCGGGCGTCGGAGGGGTCAAACGCGGGGCTCGTGGCGGATGTGCCAGGACTCGGCCGTCAGGACCACAAACGAAGGATGCACCAGCGAAGGTGAGGCACTCCTCGGCGCCAACTCGGTTGCACAGGTTCGCGAAGCACCTTCTCCAGACCACTCCAATCCCGCAACTGGCCGGCGTTCACGGCGATGGAGTGGCATGAGCACCCGAACAGGAGCGCCGGGACGAGCGGGCGCCAGGCAAGCCGACAACGGACGTGCTGGACCGCCGTCCTGGTTTGAATACGCACATGCCATGCTTGACATATACGTCAAGCAAAACCATGTTGTCATACATGCAGCACCTTTGCCACCCCACACCACGTGCCCGGTGCCGCGCAGTCCCAGGCGCTGCTGGCTCGCGAGTTGAGGGGAAGCGAGATGCTGCCGGCCTTCACCAGCGCGGGTTGTCTGCCGCCGGCGGACTATGCCCTGACGCTCGGCGAGCTTCGTTTGTCGATGCTCGTGGCCGGTCCGACGAATGGGGTCCCGACCTGGGATCGAGGCTGGCGGGAACGGCTCGTCGACCATCTCGCGATCCTCGTCGGTCAGCTCTGGCAGGTGGGGATCACGGACATCTTCATCGACGGCTCGTTCGTCGAGGACAAGGCGCACCCGAACGACATCGACGGCTACTTCGTCTGCGACTTGGCCGATCTGGCGAGCGGTCGGCTCGAGCACAGGCTGAACCTGCTCGACCCTTTCCGGGTCTGGACCTGGGATCCGGCCACGCGCAGGCCGTATCGCGGCTACCCGAAGAAGCAGCTCCCGATGTGGCACGCGTATCGCGTCGAGCTGTACCCACACTTCGGCCAGCTTTCCGGGATCCGCGACCCGCACGGCAACGAGCTGGAGCTCCCATCGGCGTTCCGTCTGTCGCGACGCCATGGCGAGCCGCGGGGCATCGTACAGATCATCAAAGAGAGCCAGCATGATCCGCAACGACAACGAGTACCGAGAGGCGGCGCAGCGGCTGGCCGAGGAGCGCGAGCGACTGGGGAAGCACCGCAAGCGCTTGAAGGACATGGGCCTGTCCGCCGCGGAGCTGAAGCGGGCGCTCGATCCGCTGCGCTCGTTCCACGCACAGCTTGCCGAGGAGGTCGAGAGCTACGAGCGGGTGAAGCGTGGCGACGTGGGAGAGCTGCAGAACCTCCACAGGCTCGGGACCACCCTCGTCGAGCTCCGGGTCGCGTTGGGGCTCACGCAACGCGAGCTTGCCGAGCGGCTGGACGTTCACGAGTCGCAGGTATCGCGGGACGAACGGAATGAGTATCACTCGGTGACCGTCGAGCGAGCGAGCCGCATCCTCGATGCGCTGGGGGTCGACCTGCGAAGCGCGTTTGAGGAGCCCCTCGTGCCCCATGCGTCCAGTGCGCCGCCGGACGCGAAGGCGGCGGCTGGCGAATGAGCAGGGGGTCACGCCCACGCCAAACTGCTGGCACCTTGTGCAACTCGTCTACCCCCGACTCAGCCACTCCGCGTAGAGCTCAGAGCGCCGGTCACGGAGGAACAGCTTGCGGGCGTGGCTCTCTGCCACTTGGGTCAGATCGATGTCAGCCAGCAGGATGTGGTCGGTGCCTTGCGGCGCTCGCGCTAGAACTCGGCCGTCAGGGGCGCAAACGAAGGATGCGCCGGCGAAGGTGAGGCACTCCTCGGCGCCGACTCGATTGCACAGGGCGGTGAAGTAGCCGTTTTGGAAGGCGGCTACCTGCAGCTCGGCCTCATAGAGCCCATCGGGCCACTCGTCGACCGCACCGGCTTGGGGCACCACCACTAATTCGGCGCCGGCCAGAGCGAGCGCCCGCATGTATTCCGGGTAATGGCGGTCGTAGCAGATTGCCACGCCGAGCTTGCCCAGCTTGGTATTGAAGACCGGCGCACCGGTATCGCCGGGCGCGTAGTAACCCTTTTCGTGAAAGCAGGGATAGTCGGTGATGTGGACCATTCGTGCACAGCCGAGCAGCGTGCCATCGGCGTCGATCACCGGCGAAGTGTCAAAGCAGCGATCGCCGTCCCGCTCGTACAGGTTGAGGACCACGACCACACCGAGATCAGCAGCCCGCCGGGAGAAAGCCTCGGTCACTGGCCCGGGGATCTGTTGCGCGAGGTCCTGGGGATTCTTGTCAGCAGGCCGCTGCGGATAGAACGGCTCGAATGCCAGCTCGGCGTAGCAAACCAGCTCGGCTCCGCTGTCGGCCGCTCGGGCCAAGGAGTCGAGGCCCCGCTGAAGGTTGTCCGGCCGGTCGTGGGTCGCGTGCTGTTGAACTAGGGCGATGCGCATGGAAGCCTGGTCGCACTCCTCATGATGTGTGTTTGAGCCAACATAGGTTATATTGTATAGATACAACATGGCAACCAGACCGGTGCAGGTGACCATCGATGATGATCTGCTGGCAGCCGTCGATGCCGACGCGGAAGCGAAGGAGCGGGGACGTAGCGCTTTCATTCGCTCGGCTCTGCGCCTCTACCTGCAGGCCAAGGGACGACGAGCGATCGACGCGCAGATCCGCGCAGCTTACGGCGAACAGGCCGATTCGATGGTGTCGGAGATCGAGGACTTGATGGAGCAGCAGACGTGGCCCGACGACTAGCGCGAGGCGAGATTTGGATGCTCGATTTGCCTCGGCCGGACAGGCGACGACCGGTGTTGGTCTTGAGCCGCCCCAGCCTTCTCGAGGTACTGCACACGGCGATAGTCGTGGCCATCAGCACCACGCGCCGCGGGGCGCCCACCGAGGTCGCGGTCGGAGTCGCTGAGGGGCTGAAGAAGCCGAGCTGCGTCAATCTGGTCAATCTCTTCACGGTTCGACAAAGCCAGCTTCGCCGCCACGTCGGTAGCCTCTCTGCCGCCAAGATGCGCCGCGTGTGTCGTGCCCTCGCCATCGCCAGCGGCTGCGATTGAGAGCAGGCTCGATCGTCCGCTGGCGCAGGGGGCGCTATGCTGGCGCGCTTGGAGGAGTGTCCGATGCCCGAGTCCATCCACGGCCGCTGCCTGTGCGGAGCCATTGAGATTGAGCTGACACCGCCCACTGAGTTCTGCTCCCATTGCCATATCTGCGGCACGTCGATGGTTTGCTATTACACCGAGGAGAGCCTGAGGTTTGGCAACCTGGCCGGCAAGATGTACGTGCCGGTAGCCGTGCTGACTGACCCATTGGACAAGGTGCCCGAGGGGCATGTGAGCTTCGAGGAACAGGTCGGCTGGTTCTCGTTCGACGACGGGCTGCCTCGCTACCGGGGTAAGAGCGAGGAACGATTAGGGTGACCAGGGTGGTCACGGGGGTGGTGGACTTCGACGACCGCAGGAGCGAACCTTCGGTCAATGACGTATTTCGCCGACCTGGCACCCTTCACCTATCTCGGGCCGTGCTGTGGGGACGCACGGGCCGTTGGCTGGCTCGAGGCCGAGCACGATTACGTTCGCGGTAGCGTGCAGGCGGGCGTCATTACCGCACTCGAGTGCTTGTTCCAGCACGCCTGGCAACCGATCGTGACGGCCGGTTGGCACGACTGCTCGCTGTGCGGTCGCCAACCCGGGGACGGCCCCATCACGCGCGAGATCGCCGGAGCACGCGAGCTGTTGGGCGTGAAGAACTTGCTCGTGCCTGCCGGCCGCGTGATCTACGGGGCGCCTTCACTCATCATCCACTACATCGAAGATCACGACTACCGACCGCCGGACGAGTTTCTCGAGGCGTTGCGGGTGCTCGATCCCACCGGGGACGACTACCAGGCCGCGTGTGAGCGCATCTGGAACGGCAGCTGAAGTAGCGCGCGTCTCGGCTCTGTCCGGAGCATGCGAGCCTGCTCTGTGCCTCGACGCCGAGCCGCTCCGCGGCGAGCTAAGTGCCCTCGAATCAGGGTGTGGGACATCGATGGCAGTGATGAGCGATCCGACTGGGTCGCTGGCGTCCCCAGGTCTCCAACGTCGGCAAAGGGCGCGCTCCAGGTGTAGACATCACTCATATGCAGTCATAGAATGCTAAATGTGAAAGCAATCACGATCCGGTATGTCGACCGACGGCTGGCTCGCGCGCTTCAGAAAGAGAAGCGGCGCCGAGGCACGTCGCTCAATCGGACGGTGCTGGACCTGCTGCGTCATGCGCTGGGGGTGGATGCCGAGGACGGACGCTCCAATGGGCTGCGCGAACTGGCAGGGACGTGGTCCGAGGCAGAGCTGGCAGAGTTCGAGGAGGCCACCGCTGCGTTCGGGCAGGTCGACGAGGAGCTCTGGTCGTGAGGCTCTGTCTCGACACCTCGGCTTACAGTCACTTCAAACGTGGCAACGAGGCGATCGTGGACGTCGTCGACGGGGCCGAGTGGATCGGCGTGTCCACGGTCGCGCTCGGCGAGCTGCGCACCGGCTTTGCGCTCGGGAACCGGGCTCGGGAAAACGAGCGCGCGCTCAGCGCTTTCTTGCGCAACCCGGTCGTCGAGGTCCTCGTGGTGGACGAGGCGACCTCGAGGATCTACGCAGAGCTCGTCGTGGCGCTGCGGCATGCAGGCACGCCGCTGCCGACGAACGACATCTGGATTGCCGCCAGTGCCATGGTCGCTGGCGCGACGGTGGTCACCTTTGATGAGCACTTCGAGGCAATCCAGGGCGTGGGACGCAGAGTGTTCACCCCGTCGCCTTAGCTCGGGCGATTGCAGCAGCGGCGGTTCGTTGGTCCCGGTGTGCGTCACGCCTGAACGGCGCAGCGACGGGTGACGCTCAGTCGATCGTCACCGTCAACGTCTGGGACCCATCGGCTGCGAAGGCGACCGATGAGGTGAGGGTCTCCTCCTGTCCGTCTAAAGAGTGGGCCCAGGTGATGCACAGACCTTCGTCGCAGCCTGGATCGGCTGGCAGATCGACACTCGTCAGCAGGTGCAGGGTGAAGATCAGCTCGCCGGCTGGCACCGATTGTTCGACGCTGCATTGGCCGGCCAGGTTGGCCGTCGACGCACACTGCTCGGAGAGCGTCACCTCTTGGAAATAGGTGCCGGGCCAATCGAAGCTCACCGAGCCGCCAGGCTCGATCAGTCGATACACCTGCTGGTCGGTGCTGCAGCCGCAGCCCGCGTTGTCACCCATGAAGTCCTCACAGGTGCAGGCGCAACTCGACGGGGCATCGGTCGGCGCTTCTATTACCGTACCGAAGGTGACCTCCATCTCCGGTGGCCTGACGTTGCAGCACGGGCTGGGAAGGACCACCCGTTCGGCCCGTTGGTTTTCCACCGTCAGGGTGACGGTACCGCGGCCGTCCTGGTTCAGAAACGAGTCGCACGAGCCCCCCGACGAGGACGTGGACGTCGGCGGGGGCGAGGACGGGGCCAACGTCGAGGTCGAAGACTCGCAAGCGACCAAGATGACGGTGAATGCTAAGACGAAACGCAACATCATTCGCCCATGGTAGTGCGCCGAATCGACGGGACCAAGGGGGCCGCTGAGCTTGCCCCGCTGGACTCCTTTCCTCTGGTACTATTTTCCTCTGGTACTATCTAGCCACGGATCGAAACGCCGATGACTCGCCTACTCAATAAGATCGCTTGGCTCACCTCAATCGCCGTTCTCGGCTGCTCTACAGCGGACGATAACGGCGTCGTTGACGATCCGACGCCCGCCGGGGGCGGTGGGGCTGGGGGGACCACGACCGACGGTGGGAGCGATCCGGGCGGCAGTGGCGGCAGCGGCGTTGGCGGCAGTGGTGGCGATGACTGCCCAGCTGATGTGATCT
>JAUVCD010000473.1 GCA_030590865.1 Myxococcales bacterium
CTGACAGCGGCGAATCAAAACGGGGGATCAGCGTTACGGGCCGCATTAGCGGCCCGACGTTTTTTCGGCGACCGCATCGCGGTCATGCGGCAAGCCTGACCGTCGGTCGCCGACATTAGCTTGGCTTCATTTCTTGCCCAGCGCCTCAGGGCGACGGCTCCCGCGCTACGACGCGGAAGGGGTACTCCAAAATGGTCTCGCGCCCGCTGGGGGAAGCGGGATAGCGAGTCTCGGTTGCGACGGTGATCACACAGCTGACGGCGACGTCATCAGTGATGGTCGACCGCGACGGATCGACGCTGACATCCGTGACGCGGCCAGCTGCGTCCAGCGTTACTTGGACCAAGAGCTTCGCTTCCCGGTCCGGGTGGGCCCGCAGCCACGGGTCGAAGCAACAGCGGAACCGCTGCGCCCTGGCCGTCAGGGCGTTGATGATCTCGTGACCGCGATCGAGGGAGCCTGCGTCCGCCGAGGTCATGGCGTTGTTGAAGATCACGCCCCCGTCCGGTTGATTGATGATCGCGGCGATCGGGTTGTCGCATTGCTGGGCGGCGCGGGCTGCCGCGGCAGAGGTGTCGGTTTGCGAGTCCGTGGCCTCGAGCCCACCGTCCATAGGCAACGACCTTGGCGCTGACGGGCCGCTCGCAACACTGGAGGCTGCCGGCGATGCCGTCCCGTCGCGCAGCACGGGCACCCGACCGGTCGGGGCTTTGCTCGGCCCACTGCTGCAGGCCACGAAACTCAGAGTCACCGCGAGACCGCCGCTGATCACGACACCGATAAGGGTCCGCACAGCTAGGCTCATGTCACTCCTGTAACGCCGTGACGGGCGGCGGCAACTGTTGCGAGCCGCGGCGTGACGGTGCTCTCGATCGAGACCTCACCCAGCAGCCTGTAGCACACATTCGCGCTGACCGTGGACCCAGCGCAGTGCTATCAGAACAGGCGCAGATGAATAGGCGGATCGGTATTGGCTGGGCTTTGCTCGGCGCTTCTTTGGGTCTCGCTGCAGTAGCCGCGCAGGGGGCATGCACGGGCTCCGGCAAAATCGAGAGCTGCGGGGAGATCGATCCCGGCGGATGCCCCATCGAACACGGCGGTACCTGCGACGACCCGTTCTGCGCCGCCCTCTACCGATGTCTGGATGGCACTTGGCAGCTGGTGGAGCACTGCCCTGCAGGTGGTGGTGGCCACGGTGCTGGTGGTGACAGTGGTGGCTCTGGCGGATCCGGAGGTGCCGGCGAAGGCGGTTGCTATGGCGTGACCATCGACGATTCGGAGGCAAAGACTGGATGCACGCCGGACCTGCAGGTGCCGGACTGTCCTGCCGAAGCTGCGGAAAGTTGCCATCCCTGTCTGACTGGCTGCCTGGACTTCTTTCTGTGCCTGTCCGACGGTTCCACCGCGGTCGCCTGGACGGCCGTTGCGTTCTGTAATGATGACTACGAGGTCGAGCTCTATCCATGAGGCGATGCCGGCCGGCGAGCCGCCGCCTGGCTCGCCGTGGGACGAGCCGCTGGGGCGTGCTCCGCTGGCCTTCATCGATCTGGAGATGACCGGCCTGGATCCGGCCACGGATCAGATCGTCCAGCTGTGCGTCGAGCGAGTGACCGGTGACGTGGTCGTCGATCGCCTGTTCAGCTTCGTGCAACCTGACATCACCGTGCCCACCGGTGGCATCCCTGTCTGCGGCATCACCGCCGACGAGCTGGTGGGAGCCCCTCGGTTCGCCCTCTTGGCCGACCAGCTCGAGCAGATCCTCACCGGCGCGGTGCTCGTGGCTCATGCTGCTGCCCACGACATCGCTTTCTTGAGCGCCGAGCTCGACCGCCTCGGGCGACCGTACAGTTGCCTGTTCCACCTCGATACGCTGGCCTTGTCACGTTGCGCTCTCGACGTGCCCAGCCACCGGCTGGTCGCGCTAGCCGAGGCCCTGTCGATCCCTTATCCCGCACCCCACCGCGCAGACAACGACGTGGCCGCCCTGCGCGCCCTTTTCGCTCGACTGACCGCTGTTCTCGAGCCCACGACGGCCCGCGACCTTTGGCAAAATGCGCGCCCTCCCGGCCGCCCCGGCGCCGCCATCGTGGCCCTGGCACAACAGGCGATGTCCCACTCGCGGTCCGTACTGATTAGCTACCGCCCGTCACGTCGGAAGGCCGAGCAGCTTCGCTTCCATGTGACGGCGGTTCGCACAGACCTCGACCCACCGCGTGTTCTCGGGTATTTGCACGATACCCGGGGACGTCGTGAGCTCTGGGTCGAGCGAATTCTGGAAATCGAGCTCTCGGACGATGACTGTTGATGATCTGTTTGCGCGGGTGACGAACCGGACGGCCCGGTCGGTGGTGGCCGCCCTGGCTTGTGCTGTGGCCCTCGCAGGCTGTCCCACTGGAGCGAATAGCCCGGACGATGTGCGGCCGCCGCGGGCGCAGAAGTGGTACGACCGAGCTCTGGCCGAGTACCACGTCGCCCACCTCGAAGGGGCCTACGATTCGGCCCGCCATGCGCTCGACCTCGTGCCTGGTGACGAGCAGGTGCGCGTCTTGACCGCTCAGGTTGCCTTGGCGCGACTCGAGTACGACGAGGTCCTACGCTTGTTGCGGGGAATCGACAGCAGCACTGCCTCGGCGCTGCGGGGGCGAGCCTATTGGTATCAGGGAGAGCTCGATCGGGCGGCGGACGAGCTGGACAAGCTGCTGGCCGATCCCGAGGTCACCGACAAGTGGGCTAAGTCGATCACCAAGTTGGCCCGTCGCGGTGTCGGTCGCAAACCCTTCGAGATCACCACCACCGAAGGACGACTCGCCGTCGTGCAGTTGGCCCGGGTAGCGCCAGGCATCCCACTTTATATCGTCCCCTTGGAGATCGATGGAGACAAGGCGCTGGCGCTGGTGTCGACGGGCACCGCCGAGGTGATGGTCGACGGCGCCACGCGGCGGGAGCCGAGCTGGGTTTCGCTGCGCTTTGGTCGGCGGCTCGAGGTGAAGGACGTGCCGGCCCTGACTCAGGACCTGTCGGGCATCTCCCACCAGCTGGGGGCACCCATCAAGGCGCTGCTGGGCGCTAACCTGTTGCGCCATCTGAACGTCACGCTGGACCACAAGGGGCGGCAGTTCGTCGCTCGGTCCTTCGTGCCGCCGCCGCCGCCAGTCGCTACCCGGGTCGATGTGCACTACCTGCGAGGTGGCGGCATGGTGCTCGGTAGCGCCTTTGGTGAGGGCGACGGGCAACGGGCGTCGCTGTTCGTCGACAGTGGCATGGGCCACTCGCTGGCGCTGGACGAGGGGGGCTGGAAGAAGCTCGGGATCGAAGCCGGGACGCTCCCCTTGGCCAACGGGTCTGGAGACCCGACGCTGCGGGTGGGATCGATCCCATTGCTTCAGCTCGGCGCCTTCAAGTTGCCGCAGATCCCGGCGGTGTTCGGCCCCCCCATCGATCAGGTGGAGCGAGAGTTGGACATCGATGTCGACGGGGTTGTGGGTGCTGGGCTGCTGTCCAAGTTCCGCCTGACTCTGTCGGATCAAGGCCGCGTGCTGTGGGTCGAGCAGACACCGGCTGTCACCCCCGTGCCGGCAGGGCCCCTGCCGCTGGGCCTACTGCCCACCGAACCCATGCAGCCCGGCCTGCCCGCTGCGATAGGTCCTGGTGCCCTGCCCGGTGGAGGCCCCGTTCCGATGCTGCCGCCCATTTCAGACAACCCCTTGTCTCCAATACCGCCGCCCCCTGAGCTCCCCGAGTCGGGTGGCAAGAAGAATTTCTGACATGAGCCACGCACCCAGACTGGCCGTCTACGCAGGCAGCTTCGATCCTGTAACGCTCGGTCACATGGATGTCATGCAACGTGGCGCCGGCCTGTTCGACCGGCTGGTCGTTGCGGTGGGTGTGCACCCGAAGCGCAAGCCACTGTTCGACTCGACCGAGCGGCTCGCCATGTTGACCCAGTCCACGGCCCACTTGGCCAATCTGGAGGTGGCGTCGTTCGAGGGGCTGCTCATCGACTTCTGCAACTCGATCGGGGCCCGGCTGCTCATCCGGGGCCTTCGCCACACCATGGACTTCGAGTACGAGCTTCAGATGGCCCAGGCCAACGCCGACATGGCGCCGGAGATCGTGACTCTCTTCATGCCGACGTCCAGCCAATTTGGCTTCATTACCGCTTCCCTGGTGCGGGAGATCGCGAGCCACGATGGCGACGTCAGCCGCTACGTGCCCGAGGTTGTGCGCGGTGCGCTAGAAGAGAAGCTCGGCCGGCGGTAGGGCGGGCTCTAACCAGGCCAGCTGTTGTCGCAGCGGCGTGGGCATGAAGAGCACCGCGAAGAGGAGCAGGCACGCCGCGGCGACCCAACGGCGGCGTGGAGACAATTGGCCTGGCTCGGTAGGCGGATGGTTCACTCCCGACGCGCGGCGCAGCAACAGGAGCAGCACGAACCACACCAGCCACACCAGGCCCGGGGCGACGTCGTTGAAGGCGACCAGGTTGTAGGCGAACACGCCGAGCAGCGAACCGTGCAGTACCAGCGCCAGCCGGTTCTGTCGGCTGCCGAACAGGGCGTAGGCGATGTGCCCACCGTCTAGCTGGCCCACCGGGATCAGGTTGAGCATCGTCACCAAGAGGCCTGCCCAGCCGGCGAAGGCCGTGGCGGTCAGGAACACGTCGTGCCCTGCGGGGATCGGGCCAACCACCAGAACCTTGATGGCCGAGTAGAGCAGGCACTGGCCTTCCAGCATCCCCGCGCCGCTCACCGGCTTCACCTCAGATTGGAGCAAACCGATGACTAGCACCGGAATCGCCACGACCATTCCGGCCAGCGGTCCAGCGGCGCCGATGTCGAGCAAGGCGTTGCGCGACCGGATCCGCCCGCGCATGGCGATGACGGCTCCCATGGTGCCGAAGGGAGGGAGCGGCAGGGGAATGAAGTAGGGAAGGGAAGCCGGTACCCCATGGTAGCGAGCGGCGAAGTAGTGCCCAAACTCATGGGTCACCAGAATCGCCAGCAGCGGGACGGCGAAGGACCAACCGTGGTGGATGTTCCTGAGCCCATGGAGGAGCAACCCCAGCTCGTCGATCGTCTCGGGCAGGGGCACCACGTTCAACGCGCCGATCAGGAAGACGCTGAAGAGGGTTGCCAGGAAAAGCAGCAGGTGTTTGGGCCAACCCTTTGGGAGGCCCCCTGCGGTGTCACTGGGTGGGTCTGAGACGGGACGATCCTCCTCGCTCACCGGCGAGCTGCGCTCTGCTTCAGGATCTCCCATAGGCCGTGGGTGTAGCACACGCGAGCGGCTCACTCGGCCTCGATGATCTCCTGGACCTCAGGCTTGCCGTAGGTTGCGCCGCCGGTCTTTACCAGGAGATTGGGTAGGATCTGGACCGTCCCCGAGTTGTGGGTGTGGCCGCTGAGCACCGTCATCCTGCGGTCCGGGCGGCTCTCCATGATGCGGGCCAAGACTTGCCCCGCGGCCAGGCAGGTGAGGTGAGGGAGCCAGTCGTCGCCTGAGATCCGACCTTCGTAAGACGTGGCTTCGACAAATGGAGGCGCGTGGGTGAGGACGATCAGCTGGGCGAAATGGTCGAGCGCCTTGGGCACGACCGCCGCCAGATAGGCGGCTGCCTCGTCGCCTAGCTGGTTGAGCTTTGCCAGCCGCGCCGTCGGGCCCAGTCCGGTGAGCTCGGCGATGGCCAGGTAGTCGGTGAGCATGACGGTCGAGCCACGGTAGCTGCCCGCTCGCCCGTCGTTCCAGCAGCCGTGACCCACCAGGCCGATATCATCGGTCAGGGCGACGCAACCCCGGGCGGGCAACCAGCACAGTTGGTCGGACTGGGATGACAGCTCGGTCAGGACGCGTCGCACCGCGACGATCGAGCCATAATAGTAGTCGTGATTGCCACAGACGAAATACAGCGGGCACTCCACCGCATCGGCTAAGCGATGCAGTGATTGGACCAACGTGCGCGCCACCGCGATGTCACCGCTGATGAGGATTCCATCGGGTTCCGTAGTCGCCAGCTCCTGGCCGAAGGCCGTGACCTCAGCCTCCGTCAGGTGATCGAGATGGATGTCGGTGATCCAACCCAGCCGTTTCATGGGCCGGCAACCTACTCTGCCAGACCGCCTGGACGCTAGCGGAGCGTCTAGCTTCTGTGGCCGCGGAGCCTTAGGTTCGGAGCTGTGCCGTTTGCCACTAAGCAAAGTCGGCTCCTCTCGATTGGGAAGGGCACCGCGGCCGCAGGAGCATGATCCATGGCATCAGATCGGTCGGACCATCACTCGAACGTTTCCTCGCTGCGCCAGGCGATCGTGCAGAGTCTGCGCGCTCGGCACGAGACTGGCTCAGCCCCGCGAGTGGTGGAGGTCTTCCCGCCCCCAGGGGGTGGTCACGAGCGAGTGAGCGCCTTCACCTTCGTGGTGCTGGACGATGGCTCGGTTGGGATGGCTTACAATCTTCTGGACGGCGAGGAGCAACGGAGCGCCTACGATGCTCACGATTTCAGTGCCTACGCTGGCTGGGATGGGTGCCGACTAACCGAGGAGTTGCTTGCCGACGAGCCGACGAGGCGGATCGTCGGATACGCTGCCGGCATTGCCTTGTCCCAGCGCTCGTACCGCCAAGAGCGGCCCGCAGGGCTCGACACGACTGTCGATCTGACGGAGCTGCTCGATCCGGGGAAGGGTGACTGTGTGGGCGTGGTGGGCTATGCGCGCCGCATGGTGCGGCACTTGCTCGGCCGGCAGACTCGGGTGGTGGTCGTCGAGCGGCGGAAGATCGACCCACCGGAGGGCGTGGTCTGGGGTTCCGATCCAGCGCTGCTCGAGTCGTGCAACAAGGTGCTCATTACGTCGTCCACCATCCTCAACGACACTCTCGACGACATCTTGGGGCATTGTCGGCAGGCATCGTGGCGCGCCCTCTACGGTCCAGGGGCTGCCATGTGGCCGGACGCTCTCATGGCCCGGGGGGTCAATGCTCTGGGCGGCCTGCTGGTTGCCGATGGCGCGGCCCTGGTCGAGCGGCAGCGGGCCGGCCAGAAATGGCGCGATGCCAAGCAGGAGTACGTGTTGCTTGGGGACGGGGTCCGCTGAGGAGGAAATATGGTCAGGCCTGGTACTGGGCTTTGCGCCCCTGCAACGACTACCTGGGGCCAGGGTCATCTGAGGTAAACATTAGTAATAATCGCTAGATACGTGACCTGGTGTCTGGCCGCTCCGGACCGCGCTCTTTTTCGAGATTGGCCGACGGAAATCGTATCCTCATTCGTTGACGTAGATGAGGGCTCGTGAACAGGCTGTGCGGTCTCTCTCCCATTTGTCCCAACGATCGCCTTAATCCTCAGAGACCACCGTGGGCTCGCCTGATCCAAACCAGCACCCGAGCTCGGTGTCCCCGGGCGTGCCTCCCTCCGGCGGCCCGCAAGGGCCCGAAAGCAGAGGTTTCGGTGGTGAGGCTGCGCCACTGGATTCGGCCGGCGTGCCGCCGCCACCTCGGTCGACCGATGTGCGGCGCAACCT
>JAUVCD010000604.1 GCA_030590865.1 Myxococcales bacterium
CTGCCGGCGGTTGTGGCGGCAAGGCGGTGGTCGACTCGCCGGTGACAGGCGTCGGCGGATCGACCTCCACCTCATCGGGCGTTGGCGGGACGACCAGCTCCACCTCCACGTCGACCTCCACGACCTCCACCTCAGGGACCGGCGGCGACGGACCAGGCAGCCTCTGTGCTGAAGCCTGCAGCCGCATCGACGCCTGCCTGAGCTTCACCATGGACTGCAGTGGCAGCTGCAAGGACGCCATCGACGAATGCGTCGGCGACCAAGACGCTTATCTGATGTGCGTCATCGACGATGTGGAGCCGCTGGGCTGCGGTCCCGCGGCCCTCTGTCTGAACGAGCTGTCGAGCTTCCTGGACTGCAAGAACGTCGAGGAAGTGGCTGGTGGCTGCGGCATGTCGCCCAACGGTGACTGCGAGTGCATGACCGAGGATGCCCAGGGCAACCGCTACGAGTCCAACTGCGTCAGCTCCGAAGGAAGCAACAAGTGCGAGTGCTCCTACAACCTGGATCCAGTGGGCCAGTGTAGCTTTGGGGGCCCGGCTGAATGCGACCCGCTGGACAACTGTTGCGGCACCCTGTTCTTCGTGACCGCCCTGTCGGTGCCCGGCTAGCGGGCATGACGACTCAGTCGCTGAGCTTGCGGTACCGGATGCGGTGAGGTTGCTCGGCATCGGCGCCGAGGCGGCGCTTCCGGTCCGCCTCGTGGTCCGCGTAGTTGCCGGCGAACCACTCGACATGGCTGTCGCCCTCGAAGGCGAGCATGTGGGTGGCGATCCGGTCGAGGAACCAGCGATCATGGCTGATCACCACGGCGCAGCCCGGGAAGTCGAGCAAGGCGTCTTCCAGGGACCGCAACGTGTCGACGTCCAGATCGTTGGTGGGCTCGTCGAGGAGCAAGACGTTGCCGCACTTGCGGAGCAGCTTGGCCAGGTGCACGCGGTTGCGCTCGCCGCCTGACAGGTTGCCGACCAGCTTCTGCTGGTCACTGCCTGAGAAGTTGAAGCTCGACACATAGGCTCGTGACTTGGTCTCTCGCCGGCCGAGCTGGATGGTCTCCTCGCCGCCGCTGATCTCCTCCCAGACGGTGGCGTCGCCATCGAGGGCATCACGGGACTGGTTTACATAGGCCAGATCGACGGTGTCACCGAAGCACAGCTCACCGGCGTCCGGCGAGTCGTCGTCGATGAACATCCGAAACAGGGTCGTCTTGCCCGCGCCATTGGCGCCAATCACGCCCACGATGCCGCCAGGGGGTAAGCGGAAGGACAGGTCGTTGATCAGCAGTTTGTCGCCGTAGCCCTTCTTCAGGTGCTTGGCCTCGATGACCAGATCGCCGAGCCGCGGGCCAGGGGGAATGTAGATGCGTCCGGCCTCGACTCGCTTATCGGCCTGGGCGTCCTCCCCCAAGAGGGTCTCGTAGGCGCTGAGCCGGGCCTTGCCCTTGGCCTGGCGAGCCCGGGGGCTCATTCGCACCCACTCGAGCTCGCGGGTCAGGGTGCGCTGTCGGGCACCGGCCTGCTTCTCCTGGATTTCGAGGCGCTTCTGTTTCTGCTCCAGCCACCCCGTGTAGTTGCCCTCGTAGGGGAAGCCGTGGCCGTTTTCGAGCTCGAGGATCCAGCCGGCCACGTTGTCGAGGAAGTAGCGGTCGTGGGTCACCGCCACGACGGTGCCGGGATAGTCTTCCAGGAACCGCTCGAGCCAGGCGACGCTCTCGGCGTCCAGGTGGTTGGTCGGTTCGTCGAGCAGCAGCATGTCGGGCTTGTTCAAGAGCAGCTGGCAGAGGGCCACCCGGCGCCGCTCGCCGCCTGACAGAGTGGTCACGTCGGCTTCCCCAGGCGGCAGCCGCAGCGCGTCCATCGCGCGCTCCACCGTGCGGTCGAGCTCCCAGGCGTCGGCCGCCTCGATCTGGTTCTGGAGCTCGCCGTACTCTTCGAGCAGCTCGTCCATATCTGGCGGGTCCTGACCCATCAGCTCGCCGATCTCCTCGAATCGGGTGAGCAGCGCTCGGGTCTCGGCCACCGCCGTCTCGACGTGCTCGAGCACGTTCTTCTCTGGATCGAGCTGGGGTTCCTGCTCGAGAAAACCGACCTTGATGCCTGCCGCCGCCTTGGCCTCGCCGAGGTACTCGGTGTCGAGGCCCGCCATGATGCGCAGCAGGGTGCTCTTGCCCGAGCCGTTGTGGCCCAGCACGCCGATCTTGGCGCCGAAGAAGAAGGACAACGACAGGCCTTTGATGACCTCGTTGTCTGGCGGGTGCACCTTGCGCACCTCGATCATCGTGTAGATGAATTTCTGTGCCATCGAGCGAGCGGCTTAACGCGCACCGGGCTGAGCGGCAAACCAGAAGGGCCGCGCCCGCTGGATCACGATGACTTGCGGCTCAAGACGCGGGCGACGATCCGGCCGTCAGCGCCGGTGATCTCGCGGCTGACGAGCAGCACCAACAGATAGACGACTCCGACCGCTGCGGCATAGCCGAGGGTCATCAGTTTTCCCGGCTCGGGCAGGCTGCGGCCGACGGCGATGGCCGCGCCCAGCGCGACGGCCACCCGTAGCAGCGTGACCGGCGACACGAGGGCGCCGGCGGTCTTCTTCACCGCTCCGGCGGCCAGCACCGTGGCGGTGACTAGGCCCGTGCCGGTGGCGATGGCGGTTCGAACGAGCATGCCCTCGCCAAAGGGTTGACCCCGCACCAGCCCAAAGCAGAGGCCCACGACCAGGGCGAGGGCCACGATGGTGAGCACCATGCTCAATACCTCGCGCTTCAGGCTGGTGAGGACCGTCACCAGGATGCCAAAAATGGCAAAGGCCCCGAGCCCCAGGGCCATGATAAACATGGCTCGTCCGCCCAGCGCTGCGGCGTCGGGACCAAACACCAGGTTGATCAGCGGTCGTGACAGTCCGGCCGAGACGCTCACGATCAACCCAGCGAGCACCAGCGCTAGCCGCATGCCGGTGCGCACGTAGACCCTCACCGCGTCGCCGTCGCCGTCTCGGTGGGCGCTGGCGAGCAGCGGAAAGAGCACGAAGGTGATGGCGAGCAACAGCTGGTAGGGCAGAAAGCAGAACAGCTGGGCCGCTCGATAGGCTCCGGCGAGGGTGTCGGCGGCTTTCTCGTCGAGCCCTGGTGTGGCCGCAGCGGCATCAGCGGCGAAGCGACCGAGCAGGGTCAGGTCGGATTGAAACAGCAAGTTGAGCGCCAGCTGGCCGAGCACCAGGGGCACGATGAACTTGATGTGTTCTTGGACCGTGGGTCCGCCTGGACCGCTCTTGCCGAGGCCGGCGATGGGCAGCGCGATACCGGCCATCAGTGCCGCGGCGCAGACGAAGCCGCCCAGCGCCCCTTCCACGCCCTGTCCCAGGCGCATGAAGAAGTAAGCCCCGCCCAGCAGACCGGCGGTGCGCAAGGTGGCGGCCAGGGTGTCGAGCAAGGCTTGCCGGCCGAACTGCTTGCGTCCGTTGATGACGCCGACCAGCGGCGTATAGAGACCGTAGAAGAGCAGCACCCCGGCCACGATTCGCAAGGCATTGGTCAGGTGAGGAGCCCTGATGGCCTCAGCGATGTAGGGGGCGGCAAACAGGAATCCAGCTGCCAGCGGCACGATGGCCAGCGAGTGGATGGTGAGCACTCGGCGCTGTGCCGCCGGCTGGTCGGCCTCCTGGGCTCCGGATACCGCCCGGCTGACGCCCTGGACGCTGGTGGCGATGATCGGGTTGTAGACTACGCTGGCGATGGACTGGACCCGTCCCAGAGCGCCGTAGTTGCCCAGGCCGAGGATGTGCTTGAGCGCGATTTGCTGGGCCAGCCCGACGACCATGAAGAACAGTTTGGCTCCGGCGATCGCCAGGCCTCCGCGGCCGGCACGTCGCGCCGTATCGCCGGCGCCAGCGGCTGTGCTGCTGGCTTTCTCGGCCGCCGGCGGGGCGTAGACATCCTGGTCCCTGGGCTCCGACACGCCGGCTACATCGCAGATGTGTGCCCGCCCCGCAAGCCAGGGGACGCTCAACGGTCGCGCCCAGGGCCTGGGGACTGCTATCATCCCAACCTAGCGTTCCTATGGCTTTGATAGGTGTCCGTTCAGTGTTTCGCTGGGTTCTGGTGCTCGGAGCAGCCGCGGCCCTGGTGGCCAGCTCGTGCACCCTCGACCGGTCTGGCGGGTTGCCGAGCGGCGCGGGAGGCTCCGGCAACACCGGTGCCGGCGGGCAAGGCGGCGGCGCCGAATGCAACACCATCGACGATTGCCCCGTGCCCACGACCCTGTGTCAGGAGCGGAGCTGCGCCGGTGGCTGGTGCGGCCTGCACGACCTGATGCCCGGCAGTGAGTGCCACGAAGACGGGGGCCAGGTGTGCGACGGTGAGGGCCACTGTGTCAAAACCGAGGGGGTCGACTGTGGCGACCCCGACGAGTGTTTGAGCGGCCATTGTACCGACGGGGTGTGCTGTGACGCGGCCTGCGATCGCGAGTGTGAGAGCTGCGATCAGGGCGACCCGTTCCTCGGGGTCTGCAGGTCCTTTGGGGCCGGTAACGACCCTGACGGCGAGTGCGGCCAAGGGACCTGCGATGGGGCGAGCGATTGCGCCAACGGCGGCCATGTCTTCAGCAACGAGTACGGCGATAGCGGAACCCAGTGGTCTTGGTCGATCGCAACGGGTCCCAGTGACGAGATCCTCGTCGGCGGATATTTCGCCGATCCCGTCGATTTCGGCGGCGGCGAGCGCACCCCCGACGGTGGCGACGCCTTCGTGTGGAAGCTCGACTCGGCAGGTGTCTACGCCTGGGACCTGCAGCTCGGGGCCAGCGATGAGCAGCATACCCGTGCCGTTGCGGTCGACAGTCAGGGCAACGTCATCGCCTGTGGGCAATACGCAGGTTTTCTCGACCTCGACGATGGCAACGGCGCTGTGCCTAGCCAAGGCCAAGACGACATCTTCCTGCTCAAGCTCGACCCGGACGGAAACCACCTCTGGAGCCATCGTTTCGGCGACTTCGCCGAGCAGACCTGCCGGGGCGTGGCGGTGGACAGCCAGGACAACATCATCATCATCGCCGAGCTGCACGGCAGCGCTGTTTTCGGCTTGAGCAACCTCACCAGCGTCGGTTCTGCGGACGTCGTCATCGCCAAGTTCGATGACACCGGGGTGCTCGAGTGGGTCAAACAACACGGCGATCTCACCGAGCAGATTGCCCGGGACGTGGCCGTCGATACCAGCGACCGAATCGTGGTGGTCGGCGATTTTCTCGGCGAGATCAACTTCGGCGGGGCCACCCTCTCCACCAGCTTCACCTATCGGGACATCTTCGTTGCGAGATTCGATCCCGGTGGCGGCCATCTGTACTCGGCCCAGTTCGGTGACCAGTTTGCGAACGACTACGGCGAGGCCGTGGCGGTCGACCAGGTTCATCACATCGTCATCGGCGGCGACTTCGCCGGTGCCATCGACTTCGGGGGGGGCGTTCGCAACCCGGCCGGTCAGGCCGACGGCTTCGTAGCCAGGCTCGACGGGTCGGGTCTTCACCAGTGGGACAAGGTCTTTGGCGACCCCTCGTGGCAAGGGGTCAGGGACCTCTCGGTGGACCACTCGAACAACGTCATCATCACCGGTGAGTTCTATGGCCAGGCCAACTTCGGCGGCACCGCCCACTCTGCCGGCTCGCGAGACGTGTTCTTGGCCAAATACGCCGCCAACGGCACCCACTTGTGGAGCAGCAGCCACGGCGACGGCGACGACCAGTTCGTCGATGCCCTGGCCACCAACAGCCTGCGGCAGATCATCGTCGGTGGCCATTTCGACGGCACCATCGGCTTTGGGGGCCTCACCCTAAATGGCAACGGTGCCGACCTGTACCTGGCTATCCTCGAGCCTTAGCCACTCCAGGGGTCGGTTGGCCGTGGTCCGGCAACAACAGGCTT
>JAUVCD010000113.1 GCA_030590865.1 Myxococcales bacterium
GAATGTAATTCTGGATGGTGCGCTTGCTCACTGCAATCCCCAGCTTCAGCAACTCGCCGCGGATCCGCTCCGCCCCCCAGGTGACGTTGGAGACGGCCATCTCCTTGATCAAGTCGATGGTCTCCCGAGGAAGCCGCTTCGACTGGCCCTTCGGCCTCGACTTCCACTTCCAGGCGACCTTGAAGAGGTCCCGGTGCCAACGCAGCAGCGTGTCCGGCTGCACGAGATGGACCGCGTCCCACCAGCCGCGTGTGCACCGGGCGAGCACAACCAACAAGAGCCGCTGTGTTCGTCCGAGAGCCGGGCGCTTCACACTTCGCCGGAGGACGATGAGCTGCTGGCGAAGGAAGGCGTTTTCGGCAAGGAGCTCGCGGCGGTTTCTCGTCGCGTCACGAACGACTCCCGTAGTCGCCGTGACCACAGCGCGTGCCGGCCGCACGAACCGCTTCACGGCCGTGCCGACATTGTGGGCCCAGCTGACGACGGTGTTCTTCACGGCAGCGATGATGTTGGCGAGCATGACGGTCTCCTCTCCCGCGGTGGTACGGGGACCGCATCGCAGCGTCTTACCGCCCTGGGGGTCAAGCCTTGCTAGACTCGCCGACCACGGCGCGCCGGTCCCAGGCTAGCCGGCGCAAGTGCAAGGTTCTCTTGGTGGATGAAGTGAGTAGCCGGCACGGGGCCTGGGTGGTCTTCACCGACGACCCGTTCCGCTACCAGCACATCGCTGGTGAAGCTCGGCCTATGCGAAGCCTCGGGATGAGCCTATGGGCCATTGGGCGGGCTCTTGGGGTGGACGGCAAGACGGTGGCGAGGGCGATCTTGGCCGGCAGGGAAGTACGGAGGATAGCCCGCGTCCCACCCATCGGCACACCCGTCCCAGAGTCGCACCCCACAAGCCACGAAACTCGCATATGCTCGGCGCATGAAGAATCGGTGGAGTGCGCTCCTCGTCATTGTTGCGCCGCTCGCAGTCTGCGCGAGCGCTGGCGTTGCTCATGCCGACGCGGTCCCGCCTCCGCCAATGAGCTGCCCCCCGGGGCAAGTCGGCATCACCAGTCACGCCGGCCCCCAATGCGTGAAGAAGGCTCCTGAGGATTGTCCGCCAGGCTATCGCGGAGTGATTCGCGGACGATGCGTGCTCGCCACCTGTTCTTCGGACGCTCAGTGCAAGCAGGGACGACGCTGCATACAGATCGCCACCTGTCAGGAGTATCGCGAGCTTCATTGGACCGGCTGGGGTTGGAGCGCGGAGCGCCCAACGCCGATGCGCCACAACTTCTTTGCCGGACCTCCCGCGCCCCGGCCGCCAGGCCCCCCAAAGAAGGACTGGGTCAAGCTGCACATCTGCGGCCAGGACGGGCCGTGCAACGCGCCCGCCAAGTGTCGGCCAGCGGGGCTCTGTTACCCGCCCGACGCCATCGGCAAGACCAAAGCCAAGGTCGTCACGAGCACCGACGCCGACGCCCAGGTCCAAGGAACCGACCCAAGCGCCGCAACGAATCCGACCGGCGGCGCGACCACCGACACTCCCGCAGCAACCAACGATGTCGCTCGAGGAATCCCCGGCGCACCCGCGCCGACACCGGGCAGCCAAGAACCCATGACCGACGCCGGCGGCGGCTGCCGCAAGGGCTGCTCCGCGACCGCGAACGGCTCCGCCATGGGTTGGGTCTTGCTGCCGCTATTGGCCGGCCTGGGGCTCCTGCGCCGCCGACGACCCGGGCACCGTCGATCCGCCGCCCTGCGACCCTGATCCCCTCCGCACCAATCTCCCACCCTTGTGGAACGGCCTGTCCGTCGACATCGACGACTGCCCCATCCTGGAGTTCACGGCCACCCACAAGGAGCCGGACGCCATGATCTTCAAGGCGATGATCAAGGTCGAATCCAACTTCACCTACGATGCGGTGGGCACTCCCGGCGGGGTGGCCGGACGGCTGGCTACAGCCTAGCGGCTATTCGATGGTACCAAGGACACCTTCGAAGCCGATGCTGAGAACGGTACAGGGTCGGGTCGCCAGGCGGACGGCCTATGCAGCCGGCGCGGGCTCGCGTGCGTTGCCGCCACCGACGCCGACTGCACGGAATCGATGGCGTGCGGCATGGGCCGCTGCTGCGCCAGCGGCGGCACGTGCGTCCCCTAGCGACCCGTGACAGCTCTTCAGTCCGTTGCGAGGGATCGGAGTGCATCGTTGGCTTCGGTCGAGAGGCCGAAGCTGTCGATCTCGGCCTCGAGGCGTTCGGCGGTGTAGTGCCAGCCTGCCACCCCGTTGACGCGGGCGGAGGCAGTGGAGTCGGTGAAGTCGTGCGGGTCGGGGTAGTAGGTGGTGAGGTCACGCTCGAGCAAGGAGTGGCTCCGCAGGTAGTACTTCTGGTGGTAGTCCTCCGCGCGATAGAACGTCTCCGCTGCGAGGATGTCCGTGAGCAGGGGGACCCCGTAATCGGCCTCCCGCTGCTGCTTGGTTTGCTCGGCGAGCTGCTGCTGGGTTTCATCGTGGTAGAAGACGGCTGACTTGTACTGGCAGGTGGCCGGGGACTCGGGGTTGTGGCTGTCCCAGAAAATGCCCAGCAGCTCGCCGTAGGTCACCAGGGTCGAGTCGAAATCCATCTGGATCGACTCGGTGTGGTCGCCGAGGTTCTTGTAGGTCGGGTTGGCGGTGGTGCCGCCGGTGTAGCCCACCCGGGTGCGGATGACGCCTTCGACTGCCCCAAACTGGGCGTCCGGTCCCCAGAATCACCCAAGGGCAAAGGTGGCTACCTCCACGTCCTGGTAGGTGAGCTCGTCGATGGGGGGCCGATCGTAGGGCAAGTCCGGGGCAGCACCGGATGATGGGGCACCGTCGGCCGCGCCCGACCCGGTGCCGGCATCGTCCGGCGCGGCGTCGCCCCCGGGCGGGATGGCTGCGCCGCCGTCGGTTAGCAGCGCCGGCTCGGTGCCGACGCTGCAGGCCGGGGCCAGGGCTAGGGCGCTGACGAGCAGGTAGTAGCCCAGGCCGAGCAGGCCAGGGCGCGAGACGTTGAGGCTTGTGAGCTGCATGTGTGACCCTGCGATCAGCGTTTAACTGTACAATTATGTAGTGTTTAATTCGCCCATAGCAAGGCCGTGCCGAAAAAGAGGTTTGGCTCACGGGCCTTTGGTAGGGCGCAAGTGGTGCAGACCGAGGCGCTCGGGGCTACACAAAGGTGCCACGCAAAGGCACCCTAACCCCAATGAACCGGCCCGAGTTCCTCGGAGACCTGTTTACGTGAGTCCCGCCGCAACGGCTGGGGCGTATTGTTGATCGTAGTACATCTGTTCGAACTCGACGGGCGGACAGTGGCCAATCGGTCCGAGTAGGCGACGGTTGTTGAACCAGTCGACCCATTCGAGCGTTGCGAACTCGACCGACTCGAGAGATCGCCACGGGCCGCGTCGGCGAATGAGCTCCGTCTTGAACAGGCCGAAGACCGTCTCGGCGAGCGCGTTGACCGCCGTTTGCAGCGACGCGCCCAGCATCCACGAGTGGACGTTGGGCGCCGAGCAATCATCACAGTCGTAGGAGTCGCCGACACTTCCGACGGACGGCTCGATGCCTGCCTCTTTCAAGCGCTCGGTGTAGCAAATCGACAAAAATGGGCACCCTCGATCGCTGTGGTGCACGAGGTCCTCGCCGTGCGGTCTGGCGTGTATGGCTTGCTCGAGCGCGTCGAGCGCCAGGTCCGTGCGCAGCGAACTCGACACCCGCCAGCCCACGATGCGGCGCGAGAAGACGTCCACGACGAATGCGACGAAGACAAAGCCTGCCCAGGTCGCTACGTACGTGATGTCGGCGACCCAGACCTGTTTCGGTCGGTCGGCACGGAAGTCGCGCTGGACGAGGTCGAGGGGCCGCTCGGCAGCCTCGTCCGGGACGGTCGTCTTGAATCCACGCCCACGAACCACGCCGCGAATGCCCATCTGCCGCATCAGACGCTCCACGGTGCAGCGCGCAACCTTGTTCCCTTCACGCCTGAGTTGGCGCCACACCTTCTCTGCGCCGTAGACGCCGTAGTTGTCGTCGAAGACACGACGAATCTCTGGGCGAAGATGCTCGTCGCGCTTGGCCCGATCGCAGCGTCGCTCAGGGTTCTGCTCTACGGCCTTGCGGGCGTAGTACGTCGATGGGGCGATCGGCAGGACCCTGCAAATCGGCTCGACCCCAAAACAACCCCGGTGCGCGTCGATGAAGGACACCATTACTTCGGTGGGCGGTCGAGCTCCGCCTGTGCGAAATACGCTGACGCCAAGCGGAGAATCTCGTTGGCTCGCTTCAGCTCGCGATTCTCCCGCTCCAACCGTTTGAGCCGCTCGCCCTCGTCCGTTGTGAGCCCCGGTCGTTCCCCAGCGTCACGCTGGCTTCGCCGTACCCACTTGCGCAACGTCTCCGGCCCGCAGCCAATCTTCTCGGCGATCGAGCAAATCGCTGCCCACTCCGACGTGTAGGCACTCGCGTGCTCCGAAACCATCCGTACCGCTCGTTCTCGGACCTCGGCCGAAAACCTGCTGCTTCTTCCCATGGCTCCATCCTCTCAACTTCTGGAGCCTCCGGAAATCCCGGGCCGATTCACTTCTACCAATGGGCCGCATGATGGTGGATGCGCAAGGTAGCCAGAACAACCTGCCTGAGTGCTCTCCGAGAACCGGCGCTGCAAGACGCTACATGCAGCCGAAGGTGACCAATGTGGCCATATTGGCCTGAACCGGGACTGTCATCTCCCCCGGCGTTTCGGCCGGCCAGCCTTCAATTGCCTCGCAGTCCACAATCGCGTGTGAAGCGCTGAGCGTGACCTCGCCAGGAGGGACGCTCCAGAAGCTCACCTGGCCGGATTCGCTGGTTTGCGTGAGAGTAGTGTCCATCATCCCATTTTCGTCCGCGTAGAACGGGCCCTGTGAAGTTGCAGCCGAAAGCGTGACCGTGACACCCGCGACTGGCTTGTCGGGAATAGACGTGCTCTCCCTCGCCAATATGAAAACGGCGCCATTCGCCGTGTCCGGATAGGTGAGTCCCAAGGCGGTCAGAGCAGGAGTGAGGAGAGCATCAGGGAACAAGGCCGCCCTGAAGGTCCCAGGGATTGGCGCAGTGAACGGGAGCAGCACGCCGAGAAAGTCTGCCTTCTCAATCGTGAACCCGGTATCTCCGGAGGAGAGCACTTGCACGTCTGCCCCACCAAGCGCATCCGTGGACGTGCAGGACAGCCCAGGTCGATCCCACGTACACAGCTCGGCGTCGGCTATCGGGTCCATGTCGTCGAAGCTGGTGGCGCCCACCGCCGCCGCATGGATGATGACGGGGATGGTTGAGAGCGACTCCGAGCCGCCGGTACCACCTGAACCGCCGGTGCTCGCCGTGACTCCCTCCGTTTCGTCGTCACCACCACCGCAGGCCAACAGTCCGCAAACCAACGCAACACCCCAAAGACATTTGGTACAGCTCACTTCGAATCTCCTTTTCTCCCCCTGCGCACTCGTGCAGCGCCGTTGGAGCAAGCGCCGCGCCAACTCTTGGGGCCGCCTCACGTGCCGCCAAGTACGCGCAAATGCTGGTCGATCCTCGGGCCGACGCCGCCGGATTCGCGCGCGGCGCCCCTGCCTTGCTCGATCACGCAAAGTTTGCTCGAGCAAGGAGGGGGATCGCTCCGGAACCGCGTGGGTGGTATCACCGCGGGTGCAGGTGTTCGCTGTCTGTACTCTCGACCCGCCGACAGGAGGCGATGCACACCCCCTTCTCCTTGAGCAACGGAACCATTCTTCAGGGGCGCTACCGCATTGTGCGACCGCTCAAGTCAGGGGGGATGGGAGCCGTCTACGAAGCCGTCCACGTCGAGACCCAGCGGCGCCGCGCGCTCAAGGTGATGCTGCCGGGGACGCTCCATAGCGAGGAGCTACGTGGCCGTTTCAAGCGTGAGGCAACGGTAGCAGCCGAGGTGCGAAGTGATCACATCGTGGAAGTGATCGACGCAGGAGAAGATCAGGAGACAGGCTTTCCCTTTCTGGTGATGGAGCTGCTCGAGGGAGAGGAGCTCGCATCGATGATCGACCGGCGAGGCCCCCTGCCCCCGCCTGAGGTGGTCGAGTATCTGCGACAAGCCGCGCTTGGGCTCGCTCAGACCCACGCCCTGGGCGTGGTGCATCGGGACCTGAAACCGGACAACCTATTTGTGACCTGTCGTGACGACGGCACGCCAGAGGTCAAGATCCTGGATTGGGGCATCGCCAAAGTCGTGAGCGGGGACTCTCTCGCCAAGACGACCAAGGGGATCCTGGGAACACCGCTCTACATCGCGCCGGAGCAGATCCACGGGGAGGCCCCGATAACGCCGCGGACCGATGTGTACGCGATGGCTCAAATTGCCTTCACACTACTCACTGGCCAGGCCTATTTCTCGAAGGAGCAACAGGCCCTCGAGAACGCGTTCCCCTTGCTCATGAAGGTGGTGAAGGGCCCTGCCCAACCCCCCAGCGAGCGCGCTGCCGAGCGGTCGCAGGTCATGCTGCCGGCGACATTCAACGACTGGTTCGAGAGAGCCGCGGCGGTCGACCCCGTGGCGCGTTTCGGCTCGGCTGGCGAGGCGGTCCGTCAGCTCGCGACGGCCTTGGGCCTACCGGACGCGGCCGCTTGCGACACTCCTGCTCTGCCGCCCTACGGGTCGGCTCCCGCCCACGCCGGCTCGGCGCTCACCCACGTGGACGCCGCGACCCAATCTCCGCCACTCGAGCGACATCACCCATCCCAGCCGAGCGCTCCCGCGAGTGACGGGACACGAAGGGTCCACCCTCCGAGCGGTGGCGGAGGAGCGCTACCCTCGCCTCTCGACTCCACCAGCCCGAGGGGCACCCTGCTGCTGACTGACCTCGTCGTAGACCTCGGGGATGACCAGGCGAGCGAGCTCAGGCAGGGACACGCACAGCTCGTCCAGTCGCTGCTCGAGTCCCATGGCGGTCGGGAGATCGATCAGGCCAGCGGCCTCTTGCTGTTGTTCGACCATGCCATCGACGCGCTCTGCTGGGCGCTGGCCTATCACGACGGCTTGCGCAAGCTCCCCGCTCCGCCCGACGGTCGATTCACAGCCAGGGCCGTTGTCGTCAGCGGGACGTTGACGCAAACCGTGACGAACGAGTCGCCGCCGAGCAGCTCCCCGCCAGGGATCGAGGGCGACGCCTTGCGGGGAGCTCGGCGGGTGATGTCGCTGGCTCGACCCGGCCAGACCCTGCTGACCGCCGAAGCCCATCACCGAGTCGAGCGGGCCCTCGAGGAGGGTGAGGGCATCGTCGATGGGGCGGTGACCGTCGACCACGGCCTCTATCTGCTCAAAGGAGTCGAACAGCCCGTCGGCATCATCGAGGTGGGTATCGCTGACGTCGCACCGCTCTGCCCCCCCGAGGATGGGACCGAGGCATACCAGGTGGTAGAGCTCACCGATGGTGGTCTTCGGCCGGCCCGAGAGCTTCCGAACAATCTGCCCCGGGAGCTGTCGAGCTTCGTCGGTCGGCGGGCCGAGCTTCGAGAGCTGGTGCGACGCTTTGACGAGGGCGCGGCGCTCGTGACGGTGGTCGGTCCCGCCGGCACCGGGAAGACCCGCCTCGCCTGTCGCTATGCGCTGTCCTACCTCGGCGACCATCCAGGAGGGGCGTGGTACTGCGAGCTGGCCGGCACCCGCAGCCTCGATGAGATCCTAGCTGCCGTCGCGGACGCACTCGAGGTGGATCTTCGCGATGAAGCTCCAGCGAGGCAGATCGGCCACGCCCTGGCCGGTCGAGATGGCGCGCTCATCCTGCTCGACAACTTCGAACAGATCGCCCAGCACGCTGGTGCTACTGTGGCGTGCTGGATGCGCGCCGCCAAGGGTTGTCGTTTCCTGGTCACGAGCCGGGAGCTGCTGGGCATCGAGGGTGAATATGCGCTGCCCCTCGCTCCGCTATCGACGCCGACCGAGGCCGGGCTCGACAACGTACGCTCCAATGAGGCGGCGGCGCTGTTCACCGACCGGGCACGGGCGGTTTCGCCTAGCTTTGCCATTACCGAGAGCAATGCGGCGAGCGTGGCCGAGCTGGTGCGATTGCTCGACGGTCTGCCGCTGGCCATCGAGCTGGCTGCGGCGCGGATCAGGGTGCTCTCACCGGCAAAGATCATCGAGCGGCTCGGGAAGCGTTTCGCTCTACTGCGCAGCGGCAAACGCCAGGGGGGCGGGCGGCACGGCACTTTGCGTGAGGCCATCGATTGGAGCTGGCGACTCTGCGCTCCGTGGGAGCAGCTCGCCCTGGCTCAGTGCTCGGTCTTCAGCGGGTCCTTCTGTCTCGCGGCGGCAGAAGCGGTGCTCGATACATCCGCGTGGCCGGACACGCCCTGGCCTATGGATGTCGTTCAGGCGCTCGTCGACAAGAGCCTGCTTCGCAGCTGGCAGCCGGAAGCGCAGCTGGGCGTCGACATCGAGGAACAGCGCTTCGGGATGTACCTCTGCGTGCAGGAGTACGCCGCGGAGAAGCTCGGCGACCCCCTCTCGGTCCCCGGCCCTAATGGTGGGGCTCTGACGGGACCGGAGCAGGTGATCCACGCTGAACGCCGGCACGGTCAACGGTATGCCGAGCTCGGCCGCGACGACGCGGTCGAGGCGCTCTACGGTCCCGCGGGCAGGCGCGGCTGGTCCGTGCTGGCGACGGAGCGGCAGAACATCTCTGCCGCTCTCAATCGCGCTGTCGAGCGGGTCGATTCCGAGCTGGCTGGACCGCTGGCGCAAGCCTATGCGCTCGTATCCGGTGGGAGCATCGCCAGCGCAGTCCTCGCTGAGACGCTGCAGCGCGTGCTCGACCAAGTCGACCTCGAGCAAACGTCCCGCGCGAGGCTCTGGTGCGAGATCGGTGCTGCTGCCGGAAAGGCGAGCTTCGGCTCGAAGCGTTCCCGTAGGGCCTTCAAAACAGCGGTTGAGATCGCGCGCCACCTGGGCGATGTGGGGCTAGAGGCGAGGGCGCTCATCGACAGCACAGCCCTAGGACCAGCGGGGGAACGCTACGCCGAGTCGATCGGGATGCTGAAACGCGCTCGTCCAATGGCCGAGGAGGTGGGCGATAGGCGCTACGTCGTTCGTGCAGACTCGTACTTGGGGATGCATCACTCGCAGCTCGGCGAGATTGCGGCGGCGCAAGCAGCCATTGAGCGCTGCCTCGCCGGCGCACGCTCGCTAGGAGACCGCCGGGCAGAGGGCGCCGCGCTGCTCGGCCTGGCCATCGTCCACGAGCTCGAGGGGCAACGAGACCAGACGCTTCGCAAGGAACAAGAGGCGCTCGCTGTCGCCCGTGATGCCGGTGACCGCCAAAGGGAGGGGCACCTGCTGGCGATCATCGCAGACCACTATCAACTCGTCGGCCAGCCATCGGAAGCGAAGCTCGTGGCGATCGAGGCGATGGGCATTCTCCGCCCCATTGGCAGTCGTCGCTCCGAGGGCATGGCCCGGTACTCCCTGGCGATGGCGAATATGCAGCTCGCTGAGCTGAACGAGGCAGAGACTCAGATCGCCGAGGCGCTAGAGGCAATAGACGATAGTGGCGACCGACATGAGCGGTGCATCGCGCTAACCTGCCGGGCACGCATCGAGCACGCGCGAGGTAGACAGAAAGCTGCCCGGTCCACGCTCGACGAGGCCGAAACCATCATCGCCGACCTCGGCATTGGGTCGACATCCCAGCCGGCGATGCGCCTCGCCGAGACCCGGGCCGCCCTCGGCTGCAGCAAAGGTAGATCCGGCGGATGACAAGCCGCGATATGACAGGACCATGAACTCGAAGAACGGCAGCCAGAAGACCGTTCCGCTGTCCCGCGAGGGCGCGGATCAGTTGCGCCAAAACGCAGCCGCCGACCAAGCGGTCACCTTGCTCATCTACCATCGCAACGGGGCGCTAGCCGTCCCGCTCCACTCGAGCGCCACGGTGGTCATCGGCCGAGAGCCACCATCGGACATCGTAGTCGCCGACTCGAGCCTGTCCCGACAGCACGCCCGCTTCGGGCTCAAGGGCGGCTCGCTCATCGTCGAGGATTTGAAGTCGACCAACGGGACGTTCGTCCGAGGGCAGCGTGTCAAGCGGACCACCGTGCATCCCAGTGAACAGATCCTCGTGGGCACTGTGATGGTGTCGCCCCACGTTCATGCGAAAAACGAGGTGCCGAGCTGTCGGCTTGGCAACCACGATCGGTTCGGTGATGCGCTTGCAGACGAGCTCTGCCGCGCGAAGTTCTTCAAGAGAACTTGCGGTGTGGCGCTCGTCCGCTCGGCATCGCGAGAGGCTCACAAGGCTCATGTGGATCACTGGTTCGGAGCGGTGAAGGAGCTCCTGCGGCCGGTGGACCGGGCCGCGCTCTACAGCAGCGGCGCAGTGGAGCTTCTGTTGTCCGAGATGACGGGCGAGCAAGCTCGCGCGAAGGCCGATGAAATCGCACGCTGTTGTGACGCCGTGCTTGTGTGCGGCGTCGGCAGCTACCCCGAGTGCGCCACCAGCCAGGAGCGGCTGATCGACGTGGTGCGGCGAGCTTGTCAGCAGGGCTCGGCGAGCGATCCGGTGATCATGGCACCCTCGATGGCGTCCCGCTCCCTGTTCTCGGAGGCCGACCCGCAGGCTGCCGCGGGTGCCCCAATCGCGGAGAGTCCGGCGATGAAGCGGGTGTTCTCCATGGTTGACCGCCTCGCCAATTCTTCCATTCCGGTGCTCTTGCTGGGCGAGACCGGAACGGGAAAGGAGGTGGTCAGCCAGGCCATCCATGAGCGCGGCCCACGCCGCAGCGAGTCGCTCGTGTGCGTCAACTGCGGCGCCATCCCTTCGCAGCTTCTGGAGAGCACTCTGTTCGGCCACGTGAGGGGCGCCTTCACCGGCGCTCACCAGGCGAGCAAGGGAGTGTTCGGCTCGGCCGACGGTGGCACTGTCTTGCTCGACGAGGTGGGCGAGCTACCCGCAGCGGCACAGGCGGCGCTGCTCAGGGTGATCGAGACAAAACGCGTCACCCCGGTTGGCTCGAGCGACGAGCGGGCGGTCGACGTCCGCGTGCTGGCGGCGACTCACCGGGATCTTGAGGCGATGGTGGGAGAAGGAGTCTTTCGAGAGGATTTGCTCTATCGCCTCAACGCGATGACGTTGAGCTTGCCGCCGCTGCGGGAGAGAAAGACGGACCTCCGGCCGCTGGTGCGCCGCTTCCTGGCCGAAGCCAATCGCACGAACGAACGGGACCTCACTATCGATGACGAGGCCCTGGGCCTGCTGGAAGAGCACCGCTGGCCCGGCAACCTCCGGGAGCTGAAGAACGCCATGGAGCGCGCGGCCGTGATCGCCGTCGGCGACAGCATCTGCGTGGAGGATCTGCCGGAGCGCGTGCGCGACGGCTCGAGCACACGAGCCAACCCATCCCAGGCGGCTGCTGAGTCCAAGACTCCGCCAGCCAACGAGAGCCCACAGGAGCTGGGCCCAAACGTGGAGTTCAAGGCTCAAGTGCAACAGTTCGAGGCCCAGCTCATCATCACCACCCTCGAGACGTGTCAGGGCAACCAGACGGAGGCGGCCAGGTCGCTCAAGATGCCGCTTCGCACGCTGGTGCACAAGATGAAGAGCTATGGGATCAAGAAGGGTTACGGCGTGGTCTGACAAGGGCGGGACGACTTGGTCCGCACTTCACCAAGCAAGAGACGCGGGCTTGGTGCGACCCGACCGGCGTTGGGCGCTTTGCCAAGCAAGAAACGCGGGCTTGGTGCATCTCCGTGGCGACCCGACCCGGGACTATGAGGTCACGCGGCAGTCAAGGATAGACTGGTGCGTCTCGCTCTGAGAACGACAGGCACAAACGCCCTCTTTGCGGATAGGCGTGTGTCAACGCAAAGTAGAAATGTCCGCTTTTCTCCAAAGTAGAAATGTCCGGTTTGGAGCTGGCTCGACGGGCTAGTTTGCCGCCAGCTTCCTTTGGATGAGGCGCCGTTGCCATGGGACAGCGCGGACCACCGGGCTCATGCGCTCGGCACGGCCGAAGACGGAGTGGTGATTCGGGCGGAGCGCCCCGGTGGGGCCGACGCTGCTCCAACCAGGCGCACGTGTCCGTCGGCGGACTGTGAGGCGGTCCGACCTGGGTTATAGAGACATATTGGAGACGGATGGCGGGACGACCTCGGCCGAAGGCCGCCGGCTTGTCGAAAGGGCGGGTGGCCGGACACAGGGACAGCCACTGGCAGTATTATCAGCCGGGGGCCAAGGAGTTCCCGAACAAGTGGATGACCAAGTATTCGAAAGAAACTCACGGATATTCGCCACGCGCTACTACTTCGGATCGAAGGTCCTTATCGCTGTGCCTACAGCACCGCCGGTACAGCTTCGTTCCAGATTCATTCCAGAAACTCCATGGCCCTAGAAGAAATCGATTTGGACCTTTCGAACGACGAGCCCCCGGCCGAAATCCGGGCGATTATCGACGAGTCCGACCGCCGGATCGACGCGCTTTTCGCGAACCGCGGCAACCTGCGGGTTCCGAAGTACATGCCGAGCGATCCGGAGCTTTTCTTCCAGGTGCTGAAGGCGATTACGGAGCGCGATTTGCCTCTGGGCCGGGTGTTCTGCGAGTGGGGCTGTGGTTTCGGAACTTGTGCCTGCATCGCCGCCAAACTTGGATACGAAACCTACGGCATCGAGCTTGACCCAAAGATGGCCAAGGAGGCCCGCAGTCTGACGGACGATCTGGGATTCCCGGTCGAGATTTTGGAGACGAGCTACGTTCCCGACGGCTACGACTCCTACTCCGGCATGGGTGGCGAAATCCTCATCAAAGAAGAACGAATGGGCTCGCGAGATGACCACTTCGTCTCTGAGTCGATCTACGACGGGATGGATCGCGAGATAGCCGAGATCGACGTATTCTTCGTTTATCCGTGGCCGCAGGAACAGGCGTTCATGCGGGAGTTGTTCGATGAAATTGCGGTCGAAGGCGCGGTCCTGATCGCGTTCCACAAGTCCGGCGAGATCCTAGTCTGCCGCAAAATCGGCGAGAATGACGACGAAGGGGAGTGACTGGCTTCTTCGAGATCGGTCCCATCGACTCGGCTTCAGCCGAATCGGCGTTGTTGCATAGCTCGGAGCGAAGGTGGATCCGTGCAAACGGACCTTCGCTCAGGCGACGACGGCGTACGAATCTGGCATCCCGAGCTTCGTCATTCGGTTGATCGCGTTCACCTCGATCATCGCCTCTCTATTCTGGTCCTCGAATCTCTTGGCTTTGAGACGGTCCCCGATGGCTAGGCGAAGCGATGACCAAGGAAAGTTGTGTGCTTGAGCATCAAAAAAGGGTGGACACGACTGCAACCAATTCGAACCGTGGCGGAGCTCGAGCTTAAGGTCGCGGTGTTCAGCAGCAAGGCCTTTCGGTACCAGGAGATCTCTGCCAAGGCCGAGCGGATGCGGAAGCTCGGGATGAGCTTTCGGGCCATCGGGCGGGCGCTGGGGGTGGATGGGAAGACGGTGAGGAGGGCTCTGTCGCGCGTCCGTGAGTGTTGACCGATGGACCGACGTTTCGTGTTCGGCAGCTTGAGCCATTTTTCGCCGGTCATCGCGGGTGTTGGCGCCTCGCGGCCGTCTACAGCCGTCGCTGGCTCTCGGCAGAGTGATTGCAGGGAGCACGTTCGGCGCGGGTTGGGCGCCGTCTCAGGGCGGAAGTGCTCTCCAGAGCCGAGAGCGGGAAGGGACGACGGGGGCTTGGTTTGGGACGATGGCCTTCGGAGCGGAGCCCGGATGGGCTTCACAGACAGCGCGCCTCCCTCGCTGCGGTGCGGAGGCGCCTAGTGGTCATCGCCGCCCTCCGGCTTGCCACTACTTCTCGCGCGACCCTGGATGCGCTTCACCTCGCGATCGAAGTCAGAGATGTACTCCCGGTCCTGGCGGACCCGGAACTCGTCGTACTCGGCCTCGGCCTTGAGCTTGGCCTCGATCGCGCTCACCGCCCCCTTGTCCTGGAGGACCGGGTAGTCCGAGAGCTGGAGGAAGTTCTCCAGGAACTTGCTCCAGTCCGTCATCGCCATCGCGATCCGACGCTGGGCCCGATTCTCCGCCAGGTCCAAGTAGGCGGACACGATCCGTGTTGAGCTCCTTGATGTACTCCTCACCCAGGTAATTCTTCGCGGTCGCGACGTCCGACTTCAGGATCTTTCCGTCCGGCGCGTTCTTCCACGTCGTGAGACCCATGTGGGACTTGGACGCGTCGGCCGACGCATGGATCAGCTCGGCCGCCGTGCTTCCGGTGATCGCCCAGTGAAGCTTGTTCTGCACGGTCGCGAAGAAGTCCCTGGTGATGGGCGCGTCCTTGTCGTAGTCGCTCGCCAGGGCGTAGATGTCAGCGATTTTCTGGTAGAAGCGGCGCTCGCTCGCGCGGATCTCGCGGATCCGTTCGAGAAGCTCCTCGAAGTAGTCTTGGCCGAAGCGGGCGCCTTGCTTGAGCCGTTCGTCATCGAGCACGAACCCCTTGACCACGAACTCCCTGAGGGTCCTCGTCGCCCAGATCCGGAACTGCGTGGCCTGGTAGCTGTTGACGCGGTAGCCAACCGCGATGATGGCGTCGAGGTTGTAGTGCTCGACCCTGCGGGTGACGCGCCGTGAGCCCACCTGGCGAACCATTTCCAAATTGGAAACGGTTGCCTCACGCTCGAGCTCGCCCGACTCGAAGATGTTGGCGAGGTGCCTGCTGATCGCCGGTGTCTGCACCCCGAACAGCTCGGCGATCGCCTTCTGGGGCATCCAGAAGCTCTCCGCCCGGAACAGCACCTGACCACAACCGGCTCATCGAGATGCCCGATCGCAAGTATTGGTCCACGACGCTGCGTAGGCATCTCCGCCTCGCTGGCGTGACCCGGGCCGAGCTTTTTGCCAATGACAAGACTCGAAAGCACCTCACGTTCCACGATCTCAAGGCGACGGCGATCACCTGGATGGCAATCCGCGGCGACAACCCGCTCGCCATCATGCAGCGGGCTGCCCACGAGGATTTCAAGACAACCCTGGCCTATCTTCGGGCGGCCGAGATGGTCGGCTACGCCATCGGCGAACCGTTCCCCGAGCTACCCGTCGAGCTGCTCGGCAACGGCCCGGCAAGTGGCGTTCTGCCCAACGAATTGCCCATTGAATTGCCCCAAGAACGGCAACTCGTTGAGATTATGGTGGACACGAATGCAACCAATTCGAACCGCCGCTCAGGTCGAGCTGGATGTGGCGGTTACCACCAGCGACCCGTTCCGCTACCAGCAGATCGCCGGTGAAGCTCGGCGAATGGGGAGGCTCGGAATGAGCATGCGAGCCATCGGGCGGGCTCTCGACGTAGACAGCAAGACCGTTGCGAAGGCGATGTTGACAGGCACGAACGTCCCGAGGCCTACGAGGCCCAGAGGATAGGCCGCATGAGCGCACTTTTTGTGGCTCGGCCGAAGTTTCGTCACGGAACTTATGCGAAAATGGCGGCTGACCGCTGCGGGACAGCAACCCAACCGGGGCGACCCGACCGGGTCGCCGTCGGATCGCCAGCCTCGACCTGCACTACAGATTGCCGACGGGCCCGGGCGGCGTCAGGGAGCTGCTCAGCACGTGGCAGCCGGCCCATGATTCGCCACAGCCGCAGGCATTGTCGCCGGAGTCCAGAAACTGGGCGGCGTGGGCTCCCACCGTCTCGGCATCGAGATCGATGGTCGCGCAGGAGACTAGGCTCGCCGATAGGACTAACTCGGCGCCGAAGGAGGCGATCCCGACGCGGCTGGTATCGCGGACGCAAGTGGCGGCGACGGATGCCGGCTGGGGTGACACCAACGTGACCACCGCTAGGCCGTCACCGGAGAGTTGATCCGCCTCCTGCGGCGCGACGTCCCGAATGTCGACCCGCTCCAGCTCGACTGCCGCGTCGAGGACGTAAACCGCGACGTCGCGGGTCTGCCGCACGGTTGTGCGGCGGATCGTCGCCTGGGACAGCAGCTCGGGCCCGGCATCGGTGAAGGGCTGGATGGATAGCCCCCGTCCGTACAGGCCCGTGTGGGCACCGGGGCCCACGCCCCGAAGCACCGTGTCCTCGACCAGCCCGTCCGAGCCGCCGATCATGATGGCCAGCTCCACGCTGTTTTCTACCAGCGATCGCCGCATGATGAGCTCGCCTCGCCCCTCTCCCGGTTCGTCGCCCGGACGCGGGTCGGCCTGAACGTTCACCGCCCGTCCCGTCCCGCTTTCGATGGACAGGCCGAGGGTGTCGCGGATGATGCTGTCTTCGACGGTCACGCTCGCACCGAACGCGTTGATGCCGAGATCGTCGTTACCCGACAGGATCACTGAGCGCAGCGACGCGCTCGCCGGCCCTCCGTCGAAGGGGCTGCGCTGAACCTCGAGCGCGCGGCCGCCGAGGCCGTCGTACCCCGCCCGGACGTCACGTACCACCGTCTCCTCCACGGCGATCTCTCCTCCGAGCAGCAGGATGCCCGCTCGGGTGGCACCCTCGATGAGTGAGCCATCGACGACAGCGGTCACCGGTCCGTAATCGTTCTGGAGCTGAAGCCCGGCGCTGCCGGTGTCGTGGATCCACACGCGGTCCAGCAAGGCTTCGGCAAAGGCTATCCCGACGCCGACCCCCTGTCCCACCACGGCCAGTTGGTGAAGCTCGCTCGTGCCCTGCCCGATGAGCATCGTCGACTGCTCGGCTCCACCATCGATCTCGACCAAAGACGAGCAGCGCCCCCACAACCGGACGTCGACATCGATGATGAGCAAGGCCTCGGCATAGCTGCCCGCAGCGATGGCGACGATGGCCCCTGGTTCGGCAGCGTCAATCCCCTCGGTGATGGTGTGCCACGGTCTGGACGACGTGCCGTCGCTGTCATTTCCGCCGTATGCCTGGTCCACGTATTGGGTATTCGGTTCGACGGGGATGTCGCCCCAAGGCTCGGTCCCACACTCCCCCAGGGGCCGGCAGCTCGACTCACCGGGCAACGCGACCTGGCCGGGTGGGCATGGTTGGTGGGGGACGACGGGATCGCAGCTGCCATCGCCGTCGTGCACGAACCCAGGCGCGCAGCCATCCGGTGGGACTCCGGCGGACACGCACTCGCCCGCAAAAGGCACCTGGAGGTCGGCGCACGGCGGCTCGAAGGGCGTGCTGCCGCCGGAACCGCCGCCCCCCGCGCTCGTCCCGTCGTCAGGTTCGGCGTCGCCACATCCCGAGGCGAGGGCTGCGATCAGTGGGATGAGGATGGCCCCCTGCCGCCACCGCACCGTCCCATCATTACCGCCTGGCCGCACCCTCCCAGCCTAGCTGCCCCACGGCGATGGCGCCCCGGATTTGCGCACAAGTTCCGGTACGGACATTCCTACAGCAGAAGTTCACGTAGCGTAACTTATGCGAAAATGGCGGCTGACCGCTACAGGACAGCGCCCGTCATTCGTCCTTCGCTCCACCGGCTGAGCCCACCAGACTCGGGGACGAAGGGGTCACCAAGGCAAATCAGCCCAGAGCAGCATGTGATCGCTCGCCTCGCAGGCGAGGGCCCAGTCGGTGCTCGTGGGATCGGGAAAGAACATGCCGGTCCCGAGGGGCTCGCCAAT
>JAUVCD010000801.1 GCA_030590865.1 Myxococcales bacterium
GTCCGACGTCGGTGCCGTTGGCGTTGGCGACGCAGAGGCTGCAATTTGGTTGGTTTGCCGAGATGGCGGACGCCACCCCAAGGCAGCGCGTGACGGCCTCCTGTGGGCGTGGCATAGACCCGGCGCTATGAACCAACGACAGGTAGAGATTCTCGCCGTGCTCTGGTCCACGACCGTGTTGTTCGGCTGTGGCGGAGGTGACGGGCCACCGGCTGAGACGCCGAGCGCCGCCGCAACCCAAACGACGCAGGAAGGTGGGCCGGCTGGCACTGCTGGTGGCGACGCAAGCGCACCGGCGGCCAGCGGGGATCCGGCTGGCAACGCCGCTGCGGGCGACACGGGCAGCGCCGGAACCGAGACCTTCCGCCCTGATCGGCGCCCGCTCGACTTCATCACCGCAGCGGACACGACCTTCGGCTTCAACTTCGATGCCTCGGACGTCGGCAAGAAGGCCCTGGAGAGGTGCGAGAAACAGTCCGGCGGCGACCCGCAGGCCCGTATCCAGTGTGTGCGCCAAGCCCGCAAACGCCTTCCCGTCCATGTCCTGCGCTTCGTCAACGAGGGCGACAAGGAACAGGGCGACAAGTGGGTGTGGGCCACCTATCGCCACACCGGCAACAAGCTGGTCACGCTGCGAATCACCCCCATCAAGTTCGGCGACACGACGGCCAACACCATCACGGTCATCGCGGCCGGCAAACCCCTGGGCGTTGGGCCGAACCAAAGCCCCCGGCGAGAGGCCGTCATCACGATACCCGACAACTTCTCGATCGAGCTGACCGATCCGGCGCGCGGCCGCCTGGTCTACGACGCCAAGCTCGGCCTCATTCCCGAGTAGGCTGGCCGCGAGGGATGGCTCGCGTCACGACTGGCTCGTCCAATCCTCTCGCGACACGCCAGCCTGGCGAAGGGCGCGCAGGCTGCGGAGCAGCACGCGCCGAGACACCGGTCCCCACGGGGGCATCAGCCAGCTTCCTTGACCTCAACCACGAGACGGCCGAGCGGAGGAACGGCTAGGCCTTTGGCGACTCGCACGAGGATCCACTCTTCCACCACTTCGCCGAGCTGAGTGCGGCAGCCTTCCAGCGTGTCGCCAATGGCCAGCACACCACGAAGCTCTGACACCTCAGCACAGAAAGTGCCGTCCTCCAGCTTGTCGTACTCAGCGCGCCGCAGCGCTTCATTGACGTATTGGCGAATCATGGTGCCTGCCTGAAGTGTAGCGCGACCGGCGCCCTACTGGCGAGGTCCGCGCGCACGCTTCGTCGGGGCCGCCGCCAGGCTCCAGCTCGAGCTGATGACTCCCGATTCCGGGCAGCAGGAAGCCCGGTACTCGTCGCCCGTGGGAGCCGTGCCCCCCCCCCGCTCAGAAGCTGAACAGGGTGATGTCGTCCACGTAGACCCAGCGCGCCGCGCTGACCTTGACGTAGCCGATCCGGAAGTCGCCTGAGCCGGTGATGCTCCCGTCCGTCGCTTGGATCTCCCAAGCGCTCGGCTCGGCCTCCGAGTTGTGCCACACGCTGGCCGACAATTGGGACCCGTGAACGCGGAACCGCAGGTGGTACACGTCGGTGCTCGGGGTGCCGGTCCACGAGCCATTGGCCAGGGGGGTGTGCCCTCCCCCCACGATGCTGCCTAGCGACATCGCCCCCGACGAGTTGACGATGGTCAGCACGTAGGCGCTGTCGGGCTGGGAGCCGCTCGTGAAGGCGCCCGAGGCGCGCAGCCAAACCCGGAAGTGCCCCTCGGTCCCCTCGTCGTTGAAGCGGAAGCGCAACGCCACCTCTGCGTCGGCGAGCGGCGCCTGGAGCGACGTGGCCCGCGCCCAGGCCGGATTGGCCGTTCCGAAGTCGAGCACGCCTTCCCCTCCTGAGACGGTCACGTCCGAGTTCGAGCCGAGCCACTCGATCGCCCAGTCGTTGGTGTCCCAGATCCCCGAGCTGAAGTCCTCGATGAACACGATCTGGCCGCTGCCGCCCGTGCCGCCGCTGCCACCCGTGCCGCCCGTGCCGCCCGTGCCGCCCCCGCCCACGTGGGTGCCGCCCGCCCCGGGGCCGCCGGCGCCACCGGTTGAGGTGCCGCCGCTACCGCCGGTGCCACCACCAGACGAGGTGGTCGTCAGCCCCGTGCCGGCACCTCCATCGACGACCGCATAGTCGTCGTCCAGGTCCAACATCTGACTGCACGCCGTCAGGGCAACCGTTGCGAGCAGAAGCCATCGCACCGCTGCAGTGTACCGACTTAGCTAGCGCGCAACCACCGCCTCCTGCGGGGTAATGCTCACTCGGCCGGCCGCTGTTGCAGCCGCTCGTCCTTCTCAATCTGCTCTGCCGTAGCGACCACTACGCACCCCACCGTCGCGCGAGTCAGCGCCACGTGCATGCGGACGTCGTAGCGGCGCTCGCCGAGATAGACTTCGGTCACGATGATCCAGGGACGCTCGAGGCCTTTGAAGCGCAGGAAGGTGTCCGCCACGATGTGATCTCGTGCTTGTGGGTCATCGGCCCGCACGACAGTCCACTGACCGATCTTGTCCGCAACGCCGAGCGTCGTGCGCGACTGGCCGGCCAAGGTGAGAACCGCGATGTCGCGGGGCTTCATGCCCGCGCCGAGCGCTTTCTGGATCTCGAGCGCCACCTTGTTGGGGACGGCGCTCTGGCTCGGCACTTTCACCACCCGGAGCTCATCGATGGGCAGCTTCGGCTCACCGTCCGCGTTGGCACTGCCTTCGGCCGGGGCGCCCTCTACCTGGAGCGCGTAGCGATCTGCGAATCGTGCCAGGGGTTCGGGACAACGGTAGCGCGCGGTGAGGCGACACAAGGCCGGTAGCACGCCCTCGGGGACGGCGCGGTTCTCCCAGAAGCCCTGCCGCTCGTCTGCGAATACCCACAGGGTGCCTTGCTGTGCAATGGCTTGCACCAGGTCCCAATCGGTCGAGGACATGTCCTGTCCCTCGTCTACGACTACGGCGTCGTATGGAATCTCTACATTGGGCAATGCATCTGTGGCCGCCTGCAGCGGCGCCAGCTCCCACGTCTCGGCGGACCATTGCGACTGCGGCGCGCCGTTCTGCATTGCGATGCCAGCGCGCTCCAATAGATGGGCTGCATACTGCCGCACGGTCCAGCAGTGCTCCACTCCACAGCCGCTAAGCCCAGCGGCCAGTGCGCTCGTGAAGCACAGGTACAGTGGCTGCTGTCCCCTGGTGACCAGCCGACGGCACATCTCCCGTGCCACCAAGGTCTTACCCGTGCCGGCGCCGCCTCGGACCAGCATGCGAGGGGACTCATCGACATGATCCAGGACCTCGAGTTGCTCAGCATCGAGGGCGATCAACTCCTGCTCACGCAGCTTGGTCCGCTCTCCCATCGAGAGCTTGGGCGTCCATGTCTCGCACCAGAGCGAGTGCAGAGCGTCGATCCACTGCCTGTCTCGGGGGCGGTCGCTCTTCTTGAACAGGCGCTCTGCCAGCGCGGTGAGGGCCTCGTTGAGATAGGGCAGGTCCTGTTGACCCAGCACGGCTCCCGAGACGCTCCCTTCGGTAGGCTCCGATGAAAACGGCGTGTCTGGGAACGCGCAGGCAATGGCCACCCAGGGCCGGCCACGCTTGCACAATGGGTCGAGCCTGGCGATGAGGCCGTTCGTGTACCGATGGGCTTGGTCCCGCGGCGCCTTGTCCATCTTGCGGCCATTCTGCAGCCACAAGCCATCGCGGATCTCGATGGCACCGCTCTTCACTTCGATCACCAGGATCCCGCGATCCGGGATGGCCACGATGAAGTCTCCCTCGCCCTCGAACTTCCGATCGATGCGGATCCGCATCGAGTGCCACGCCGTCC
>JAUVCD010000422.1 GCA_030590865.1 Myxococcales bacterium
GACGCCCTCGTTCATTTTCAGGGAGATTTGGACCGAGTCAGCGGTGAGAGCCTCGAGCTGGCCATGGGCCTTTCCGAGCACATGACCACCCTCGAACGTGCCAGCGATGGTGATCTGTCCGCCCGGGCGCCTGAGTCCTCAACCGTCGAGTTGGTGGCCTCCGTCGGCGTGGGTATCAATACGCTGCTGAGTGGACAGGAGCGGATCGCACGGACGGTCTCCACCGACATCGTCGAGGCGGCCACTCAGCTCGACTCGGCGGCGGTTGAGCTACTGAGTGTCAGCCAGCGGCAGGCGGCGGCCAATTCGGACCAGGCGGCGGCGCTCGCTCAGACCTCCTCGGCTATTGCCGAGCTGGCTGCGGCGGCCAAGGGCATCGCTCAGGCGGCCCGGGATGTCCATTCAATGGCTACCGACAATCTCAGCATTGCCGACAAGTGCGATCAGTCCGTGCGCGCCGCTGCCGAGGCCATCACTCGTATCGGCGAGAGCACCACCGAGGCGGCGGAGCGAATCGCCTTGCTCGGCGAGAAGTCACTGGCGATCGGTGAGGTCACCGATCTCATCGATGGCATTGCCAGTCAGACCAACTTGCTGGCCCTGAACGCGGCCATCGAGGCTGCCCGCGCCGGAGAGGCAGGTCGGGGCTTCTCAGTCGTCGCCGTGGAGATTCGAAAGTTGGCGGAAAACGTCGTTGAGTCCACCTCGGAGATAAAGGGGCTCATCAAGGAGATACAGGATTCGACGAGCGAGTCGGTGTTAGCGACCGAGCAGGTCTCCAAACAGGTGCAGCGGGGCGGCGAGCTATCCAACGAGGTATCGAGCTCGTTGAGCGCCATGCTCGACATGCTGCAAGCGACCTCCGAGCGGGTCCAGCTCATCGAAGAGTCGACCACTCAACAGACCGCGGCGACCAATGACATGGCCGAGACGGTCCAAGAGCTCACCAGCATGTCTCGCGAGGCGGCCAGTGCGGCCCGTGAGTCCTTCAAGAGCGCTGAGGAGCTGTCCAAGCTCGCCGGCAACCTGAAGCAGAGCTCGGACACCTTCGGTTCGTGATCTCCAGCGGGAGGACAGAACGGTGACGACTGGGACCGAGCCGACGGAGCACAGCCAGCAAGCGACTAGCGACGTGCTGTTGTTCCGGGTGGGAGGTGAGGAGTTCGGCTTTCCGCTCGAACACCTCTGTGAGGTCGTCGAAATGGTGGAGATCAAGCGCGTCGGCGACGAGGCGGCGGGCGCAACCGTGGGAATCATAGATTACCGCGGAGCCGTCATTCCGGTGGTGGACGCCCGGAAGGTACTGCGACTGGGTTCGGCGGCCTACGATCTCGGTGCCCGCATCATCATCACCGACACCGGTGGCGAGACCACCGGGCTGATGGTCGACGAGGTGCACGACGTCCGCGTGGTGGTCGACGATGCCATTGAGCCACCAGGGCCCAAGGTTCCGCTGAAACGCTACGTGTCGGGAATTGCCCGGCTCGCCGACCGCTTGCTCCTGATTCTGGACATCGAGAAGATGGTCTCTGCTCAGCGAGGCATCATTCGGCCCAAGGGCGGTGCGTCGTCGTCCGAAGCCGTGGCAGACAAGTCGCCGTCTGAGCTCGAGGTGTTGCGCCGCCGAGCGGCCGAGCTGAGCAAGCCGGTGGTTCAAGGAAATGGGACGGCCCGCGAGCTCGTAACCGTCGTGCGCTTCGTGCTAGGCGACGGGGCCTATGGACTGACGGTGCGGCACGTCACCGAGATCGTGGCATCGCCACGGATCAGCCCGATCCCTTGCACCGCCGCTCACATCCTGGGCGCCGTGAACATTCGCGGTCAAATTACGCCGGTGGTGAGCTTGACCAAGCTGCTCGATCTGAGGGAAGGGCAAGTCGTGACGGCTGCCGAGATCCGGCTCATCGTCGTCGAGCTCGCGGGAGTGATGGTGGCCTTCTTCGTCGACGCTGTGGTGGGCATCTCGGATGTCGACGTGGCGGACATCATGGCTGCAACCGGAGTCGTCGATGTCGACGGCGCCGGTTTCATCGAGGGAGAGATTGCCCAGGACGGTCGACGGGTGTGCATGCTCGATGCGGCGGCGCTGGTGGCCGCCGCGGCGCAACAGCCGATGGCAGGCAGCGCGGGGGCGGGATGACTCACACCGCGGTCAGGACGTTGCACAGGTGATGGCTAAGCAAGTGGACGACGGTAGGCATGGGACGGGCTAGCACGGAGAGTCTGAAAGCCTTCAGGCAGGAGGCGGAGGAGCGGCTCCAGCACATGGAGGGCCTGTTGGTGCGCCTCGAGAAGACGCCCCGCGAGGAGGAGCTCACCACCGCTTTTGCGCGCGACTTGCACACCCTCAAGGGTACGGCGGGAATGTTCAAGCTCCCGCTCATGGCTGAGCTCGCTCACCACGCTGAAGATGTGCTCGCGGCGCTCGTTGCGGGTCGGCTCGTTGCCAGTCCGGCGGTCTTCACCACCTTGCTGGCGGTGCTGGATGAGCTGCGCGAGCTTGCCCAAGCTGCCGCCGAGGAACGGGACCACGACCGGGACTGCGCTCCGCTGCACGATCGGCTCGACCAGCTCTTCACTGGAGGTCGAGAAACGGCCGCAACGGTTGAGGAACAGGCGGAGGCGGTTGGGCCCAAGGCGGCGCGGAGGTCGACGGCGCCGGTCACCCAGCCAGCCCGGTCGCCCCAATCTGCCGAGCCGGTGCCCAGCGGCGACCCAGTTTCGCGGGGGCCAACGACCGAGCGCCAGAGCGACACGATTCGGACCGACATCAGCAAGCTCGACACCATCATGAACCTGGTGGGTGAGGCTGCCATCAGTCGCATCAAGGCGGATGTGCTGCTCCGGGAGACTTCATCCTTCGTCAAGCGTTGCGAGTCGATACGCAAGCTGGCCGGCGGGCTGCGGTCCGAGGTGCTGGCGGCTCAAGCGACCCTCGGAGGGCAACTTGGGCGCCGTATGGTGGGCCGGAGCAATGCGCTGCTGGTGCAGGCCAAAGCGCTGCGAACAGCCTTGCGGGATTTCCGGATCGCCTTCGACAGCCACTCACTGGAGGACCAGCGGCTGCTCGACGAGCTCCAACACGAGGTGGCCGAGATCCGGATGCTGCCATTGTCGGTGGTCTTCGAGCGGTTCCCACGGGCGATTCGGGATCTTGCCATTCAGCACGACAAGCGGATCGAGGTCGAGATCACCGGAGGCCAGACGCGGCTCGACCAGAAGGTCATCGAGAACGTGGAGGCCCCGCTGACTCACATCTTGCGCAATGCCGTGGATCACGGGCTCGAGTCGCCGGCCGAGCGCCGGCGACTCGGCAAGAGCGAGCATGGAACGATCCGCATCTCGGCTTTCCAGGAGGGCGGTCACATCGCTGTGGTGATCGAGGACGATGGCCGGGGACTGGATCCCGCCAAGCTGCGAGACAGTGCTGTGCAGCAGGGACTGTTGTCGGCTGCTGAAGCTGCTGGCCTGAGCGACCGCGAGACGCCCTATTTGATTTGTGCCAAGGGCTTCAGCACCGCGTCTCAGGTGACCGAGACTTCAGGTCGCGGGCTGGGCATGGATGTGGTCAAACAGGTGGTCGAGGACAGCAAAGGAGAGCTGTCCATCGACTCCACAGTTGGCCAGGGAACGACCATCAAGATCGACCTTCCGCTGACGCTGGCGGTCACCCAGGTCCTGGTGGTGGAGGTGGCCGGTCAGAGCCTCTGCATCCCGACTCTGTCCATCGAGATGGTTCGGTTCGTCCAGCCGGACCAACTGCAGACGGTGGCCGACCGGTTGGTGGTGACCACCGGTCGGCGCGCCGTGCCCTTCGTGCCCCTGGCCACGGTGCTCGACCTGGGCGAGCAGGTGGTGGCGCGCCGCAGCGGTATTCCGACGGTCTTCTTGGCCCACGCGCGCCAGCGAATCGCCCTCGCCGTGGACCAACTCGTTACCGAGCAACAGATCGTGATCAAGCCGCTCGGCCGGGTTCTGGCGAAAGTCCCCAACGTGGCAGGCGCCACCATTCTCGGCAGCGGCGAGGTGAGTCCGGTGTTGCACCCGCCTGACCTCGTTCGTCACGGACTGGCTCAACTGGGCCGCACCGTGCCGATGACGCTGAGCGACCGGTCCGAGCAGCTGGTCCAGCCGGCGCGGCGCCGGGTCTTGGTGGTCGATGACGCAATGTCGACGCGCGAGATGGTACGAGACATCCTCGAAGCCGAGGGCTTGCAGGTCGATACGGCGGTCAACGGACGGGATGGGCTCAAGAAATCCGAGTTGGCGCCCTTTGGTCTGTTCGTGGTCGACGTCGAAATGCCCGAGATGGACGGCTTCGAGCTCTTGCGGGCCTTGCGGGCCAGCCGCCAGCACGCCGACACGCCGGTCATCATCCTGTCGTCCAGGGGCTCGGACGAGGACAAGCGGCAGGGGCTCGATTTGGGTGCCGATGCCTATCTCACCAAGCGGGGCTTCACCCGCGACGGGCTCATCGAAACCGTGGCTCGGTTGCTTGGGTAAAGGGCTGTCCTCTCGGGTGACTATCGGAGGCTCTCGAGCTGCGCCGATTCTCTTGCATCCCGCTGGTATGCCTTTGTATATACAACCGAGTTACATCGAACTGCTGGACGATCGTATTCGCGATCTGGAGTGACCATCATGGCTAAGAAGATCAGCAAGAAGACTGCACAGAAGATTGGCAAGAAGGCCGCCGGCCAGGCCGCCAAGAAGGGGAAGGTCAAGTCGAACAAGGGCCAGAAGCGCGTGCGCAAAGCGGCTGTGAAGGCTGCGCAGAAGGCGAAGGGCAAGAAGAGCGCCAAGACGCAGGCCCGCAAGGTCGCCCGACGGATTGCGAAGAAGGCTTCCTGAACATGCCGGGTCCCGCCGGTCGACTTCGGCCGGCGGGAGCTGTGATGCCAAAAAGAGCGAGACGCAAGAAGAAGACGAAGGACGCGCAGTTCGTATTGCGTCTTCAAGGCGAGGTCCGCGACCAGTTCGTTGGGATCTGCGAAGAGCTCGACAGTAGCGCCGCCCGGGAGGTACGTCGCTTCATCAAGCGGTTCATCCGCCGTTACGAGGACGGCGAGCTCGAGGGCGACTGACCAATGGCCCACAGCTCGCCGCTGCGCACGGGCAGCCGCCGGACTCGTGCTGCGGCTCTCAACTGCTCCAGCTCTGCCCGCTGCTCCTGGGCCGACCGCCCATAGACCTCGGCCAGCTCACGGGTCGTCATCGGCCCGAAGTCGGCCAACAGGGGTTCGATCTGGCGCGGTGCGTGGTCGGTCATTGGGCCTGCCAGCTCTCGGATCGCCTGCTGGTATGCCTCGAAAGGACGATAGCCGTTGGCGAGCTGGTCCTGGTCGCCGGCGCGCAACAGGATTGTCGGAAAGCCGGTCGCCCCGTACTGCGCGCACTCCGCCAGGTCTTCCTCGAAGGCTCGCTTCGCCGAGCCGTCCGCCAGCGCTTTGTGGAACGCTGCGACGTCTAGCCCGCGCGTTTCCTCTGCGAGAGCCGAGTAGACCAACCGGTCCGAGATCAGCTTGCGTTCGGTGAGTGCGGCGCGGCGGATGCGACGGAGGTAGGCGTCGCCGACGACATCGCTCTGCAGCTGTGCCGCTTTGGCCGCGATGCAGGCCGGCCAAGTCGAAAAGTGGGGGTCAGAGATGTCTTCCATCAACCGCTCGTCGATGGGCTGCCCGGTGCGCTGGCTGACTTCACGCCAGTGCGGGGCCACCTGGGCGGTCGTGCGAATGCCGTTGCCGTTGTCGAAGAAGTCGGCCATGTCGCGGACCAGCCCGCCCATCACGTAGCGTAGGGCGATCTGGTCGCGGTAGGTCTCGCGCAGGCGATAGAGCACCGGCTCGGTCGCCCAGCACCAGGAGCAATAGGGATCGGTGAAGCAGATCAGCTCGAGCTCAGGTTCATGCATCTCACATCTCCGAGTCTGCGGCTCCATCGGGTATCGAACATCGCCCGGTGAGCGCATGGCAGTAGAGCCCCCTGCCGGCGATGGGCTGGATCTGGACGGCCGTCGAGTCATGGGGTGACGCCGCTCTGCGTTGGCGCTCGCCGTGGGTCACGCGGTTGCTGAGCATGTCTCCCGTCAAAGTAGATTGTTGCAACAGATTTACTAGTAGGTGAATTCACAACTTTATGTTCTTATTTGGGCAACAATGAGCGTCGATCTTAATGATCTCGCAGTCTTCACCAAGGTCGTGCAGCAGCAGAGCTTCACTCGAGCCGGTGCGGCGCTCGGTCTCCCAAAATCCGCGGTCAGCCGCCGCGTGACGCGGCTCGAGGACCGTCTCGGGGTGCGGTTGCTGCAGCGCACGACCCGCCGCCTCAGCCTTACCGATGCGGGCCAGGCCTATTTCGAGCGCTGCGCCCGCATCATCGCAGACGTTGAGGATGCCGGCCGAGTCGTGACCGATATGCATGCCACGCCGCGCGGGCGTTTGCGGGTCACCGCTCCGGTGGAGCTGGGAGTGGACTACCTCAGTCCCATTGCTGGAGAGTTCCTTACCCGCTACCCAGACGTGCAGCTCGATCTGGACCTCACCAGTCGCTTCGTCGACCTGGTGGCGGAAGGCTATGACGTTGCGATCCGCGCAGGTGCGGCGCTAGCCGAGTCGACGCTGGTGGCGCGGAAGATCATGCGAGCTCCGTGGCAGCTCGTGGCCAGCCCAGCGTACCTGGATCAGTACGGCACGCCGAGCAACCCCGCCCAGCTGAGTGAACATGACTGTCTGCTCTTCGGACCCTCCGGCGTGAACGCGGTTTGGAAGCTCGAGAACCAACGGGGCACCAAGAGCCTGTCGGTGTCCGTGTCCGGACGCCTTGCCGCGACGAACTTCGGGGTCGTCAAGCAGGCGGCCCTCGCCGGACTCGGCGTGGCCCAGATGCCAGCGCTATTGTGCGCTGACGAGGTGGATACCGGCGAGCTCACCGTCGTCTTGCCGAGCTGGTCGGCGCCGGAGAGCAGCTTGGTCGTGGTCTATCCGAGCCGTCGCCACCTGTCGGCGAAGGTCCGCGTCTTCGTCGACTTCTTGTCAGAGTCCTTCGGCGAGCTCCCCCATTCAAAACGAGCCGCTCAGCCAGACGCCATTGAGCGAAGGTGCTAGCGAAACGCTCACGCGGTTCTCTGAGCCCCGACTGGAGCTCTCGCCCGCGCTCCCGTCGGTTTCAGCATCCGAACCTGGGTCCACGATGAACAGCACCAGCGTGGTCACCGCAGCGGCTGCGGTGACGCCAATCATCACGTCAGTTGCGGTGGCCAAGGTGCTGGTCTTGTCTTGGGCATCCTGGATGGTCTTGGGGGTGCCGGGAAAGGCGGCCAATGCGTCGTCCAGATCGCTGCGTGCCGAGAGCGCCAATCCGCCCAAGACACCGGTCACGATTCCGCTGACGCCGGTGATCGATAGCGCCACGATGCCGGGTACCGGTAACCCGGGTTCTGGGGGGGGGGGCGGCGGCTGTGGCGGCTGTGGGGGTGGGCGGGCGGCTTCGAGGTCGGTGAGCTCGAGCTCGACCTCGAGCTCGTCAGTCCCCGCGACTTCGAGCACCCGTCGCGCGGGCGCATGCCCCGTGAGGGTGGCCACGACACGCCTTCGTCCGACGTTCACGACGATGGGCTCGTCGAGCGGCGAGACGCCGACGAGCACATCATCGATCTGGATCTCGGCGCCCTCGACATTGGTCGTGATGGTGAGCGTCCCGACCCGGTCTGTCAGGTCTTCGACCAAGCCCTGGACCTTTTTCTTGCGTTTGCGGCCGAGCTTTTTGCCGCCCTCTTCCAGATATTGCTTGTAGATGCCGAGCGCCGTTGCGTAGTCCTTCAGCTCTCGCGAGGTCTGTCCCAGGTTGTAGAGAACCCGGTAGTGGGGTGCCAGCTCGTAGGCACGCTTGAACTCGACGAGAGCCGCGACGAAGTCGTCGTCGTTGTAGAGTTTGACGCCCCGGCGAAAGCGCTTACTCGCCTCTGCGCGCGGGTCGCCGTCCGCGTCGCGATCGCCGTCACCCGCGTAGGCTGGCGGTACGCTTAGGGCTGCGACCACGCACCAGAGAATTAGCGCGGCGATGCGGGCGAGCTGACGTTTTGGGCGCCTTGCCGTCACTTCTTGTACGGGTCCTCTTCGTCGATCTTCAAGGGTTGCTTGCCGTCACCGGTGGAGGCCGGCGGACGTCCTCCACCCCGCGGCTGGGTCGGCAAAGTTGGAGCGGCGCTGGCCGATGGCTCGCCGGGCGCGACCTCCTTTTCGAGCACGATGTTCAAGGCGATGTCGCGCTCGTAGCTGAGCATCGTCGTCTGGGTGACGAAGCCGGGCGAGAGTACTTCGAGCCTGTGCACTGAGCCATCCCGTGGCATCTGAGCGAAGAACGGGCTCTGCGCCAAGGTGACGCCGTCGAGCTCAGCCGTGGCAGGTGGGGGGCCGAAAGTGATCGCCAATTGAATG
>JAUVCD010000403.1 GCA_030590865.1 Myxococcales bacterium
GCGCCACGTCGCATGGATCGGAAGCTCTTGCTCAAGGTGGTCGCCGTGGCCAGTGGGTCCGGCCTGCTCATGGGGCTGCTCGGTCTGCTCCTCGGCTACTTCCTGTTCGGTTGAGCCGCGGCGCGGCGACCCATCGATGCCCGGACCGTACGCACCGTGGCGGCTCCCAAGGTGACGAGCCCGCCGAGGGCGAACAGCGGCAGGGTCTGGTGGATCACGCCGGCGACAGCGAGGCAGGCCAAGAAGAAGATGAAAAAGTCCTGTTTCAACACCAAGCTGGCAAAGCGCACCACCCCGCCAACGAAACCGGGAGCGGGAGGGCCGTCGTCGTCTTGCAGGGCGTTCAGATCGCCTGAGCCCATGCTGCGCAACAGGGCGTACCATTGCACCGCCGCCAGCAGGTTGGCCGCTGCAGCGACCCAACCGCAGAGGGCAAGCCACGCACCCCATTCGCTGATGCCACGAGCACCGAAGCCCAGGGCCGTCCAATAGAGGACGTTGGAGGCATCGTCGCCGATGGTGTCCAGCCACTGACCGAGCTTCGAGCCCTGGAAGCGCACCCGCGCGAGCTCGCCGTCGCAACCATCGAGGATCGAGTTGACCTGCATCAGCAAGGCGGCAACCAGAGTGCTCATGTAGCTGCCGTCGAGGGCAAACCAAGCCGCCACCAGGGCCACCCCAAAGGTGAACAGCGTCATGCTGTTCGGCGTGACCGGCGTGTTGACGAGCAGCCGAGAGATGAACAGGGAGACGTGGCGATTGAGGTGGCGGGAGATGATGCCATCGACGGGCTTGCGGCAATCCTCCAGCAAGGCCCGAGTGATCTGGCGACGCCCCGCTGCGCTACGCGCTTCGACAGCCCAACGGTCGCCAACCTCCCAGGGCGCAACGTCACGACGCCCCATCAAGCGGTCGAGGTCGTCATCCGCAGCCGCCTCGAGGAGCGCCGGCGTGCCCCACAGCGGTCCTACCGCGCGGCCCTCGCGACTCGCCAAGGCGCCGATGGCTTCGCCCAGGGGCTGCTGGGCGAGGGCACCATAGATCGCCGGATGGACGACCACGTCGTAACGAGCCAAGAGGAAAGGCTCGGTCACGGTGCCAGCAAGCTCGCGCAACACGGCGCAGCCCGCAGGCACCTCGACGGAGGAAAGCGCCGCGGTCACCCGTGAGTCTCGTTGGACGGCCTCCACCCAATCACTGTCGCCGGCACGCACCACCAGGACGATGCGGCTGGCGCCTTGCTGCTGGACGGTGAGCACCGCTCGCAACGCCAGGGAGAGACCGGCTACGTTCCGACCGGGCGACAGGTCATCATCCGTCCCCAGCAATGGCACGGCGAGCACTAGGGCGAGCATGGGTAAGCCCCCAGTACAACCGCCTCGCGACGGGCACCACCCACTTGGACGGCGCCTTGACTAGAACACTACGCAACATGTGAATCCATTGACGGTCGTGATGTGAAACGGTTGCGCAGCGAAAGACGCCAAGTGGTCGAAACCATGTTCCCACGACTTGGCGTCAAGGTTGCATGCTATACCTGCCAGATAGGCGCGGTAGGCACAGGCCAACCGCTTGCCGAAGCCGCCATGGACGCCCGCGACCTCTTGGAGCTCTACGTCGACCTGCACAACGAGGCCCTCGCCACGGGCATCGATGCGACGGCCGATCTGCTCGCTGATGGCGCCGAGATCGAGGTGGAAGGCAAAGCACTGAGCGCCGTGCGCCGGCATGCCATGATCGAGGCCTTTCGCGGAAACGAGCTGATGCTGTGGAAGATCGGCATCACCGGTGGCGACGAGGCCTTCGCCGAATACGCCTGGCGCCGCAATCCGCGCCTCGGTGGCACGATTCGCATTCAGAGCTCGGGCGATCAGATCGAGCGCCTGACCCTCAAGCCCGGCTATGCGCGCACTTTCGCCACCTTGTCGATGGCGCCCCCAGCCAACCCAGAGCTGGAAGAAGGCGGCCCCGACGCCTTCGCTGGCGACTGAACAAGGGCTCAGCACCGGTAGCGGGCGGGGCGGAAAGACAGCGCGGAAAGACAGCGCAGGAGTGAAAGCTCCCGTCCGCTCGCGCGTTGTCTCGACATGAACCGTCCAGCCTCCACCTTGGTCTTGATGGTCGCTGTCGTGGCGCTGAGCTCCATGCTCGTCGGTTGCGGTGCGACCTTGGTGCCCTTCACCCACGAGCTGCGTAGCCAACAGAACCTGTCGGTCGACGACGTTCAGCAGCTGCAGTTCTACGTATCCCACACCGTGACGCTGCGACGCGAGATAGCCTTGTCGTCCCGTCAAATCGAGGACGGGAACCTGCAGCTGAGGTCGGGTAAGACCCTGGAGGAGATCGTCATCGAAGCGGAAACCCCCGGCGTGGCTACCGCACTGAGCCCTGCAGCGATCACCGTGAGCTTCGAAGAAGGCACGGCCCTGACCTTCGCGCTGCACACCGGCCACGGCGAGCCGCTGACCGCTCCGGCTCCCCCGTCACTGGGACGATTCGCAGAGCCACCGGAGGCCTTCCCAGGTGAGCGCCCCTTGTTGGACATGCCGGTGGTGGACGAATCGCTGATCGGCAACTACTGGCTCGAGACCGCCGTCGACACCTCGACCGTGAAGTTCCAAGGCAAGCTCTGGGAAGCGGTGGAGGACAGCTTCAGAGCCCATCTGATGATTGACACCGAAGAGCTCGAAGACGTGGTCGAGAGCAACACGGTGCTGAAGGGACGGCGACTGAGCCAGCGCGGCACCGACACCCGCTCGCTGCCTGTCATCATGTTCTGAGACGCGGCGCGACTCGACGACGACCTGGCTCGGCTCGAGCCGGACGGCGGCGCGCCGCCCGGCTAGGCTCAAGAGCCTAGGGCGAGCGGCGCCTGACGTCGGAAGCGATCAACCGTAACCGGGGGTCGGCCCACCAGGTCCGGGGCCTGCCGGACCGCCTGGCGGCATACCGGGGCCGCCTGGCGGCATGCCGGGACCGCCGGGGGCACCGGGAGGACCGCCAGCTCCGGGGGGCGCTCCAAAGCCACCCATGCCAGGTGCCGGGGGGCCACCCATGCCAGGTGCAACTGGACCGCCGCCCATGGCCATCGCAGGGGCTGGGCCGCCGATGGTGGGCGACAACGGGCCGCCCATGGGTGGCACCTGCCCACCTTCGCGGATCACGTGCTTGTCGGCATTGAACTTCATCAGGTTCGTCATGAACCAGAAGCCGTAGATGCCGAAAGTGATGCCCGTCAGCAGGCCGCCAACCAGATACAAGACGAAGAGCTCGCCGCCCTGACCCTCGAAGTCGGCATTGTAGCCCTTGCCCTGGTAGCCAATCTGAGTGTGGTTGGCGAAGAACTTCTTCAGCGTGCAATCGAACCAGGCCTTGTAGATACCGAAGGTGATGCCAGTCAGCAGCATGCCCACGATGAACTTCCCAAACAGGGTGCCACCTTCGCCGACGAAATCGAAGCTGCCGACGGGCTGCTCGTTCTCGACGATCTGGGTGTTCGAGTAGAAGAACTTGCGCAGCTTGCAGACGAACCACGGCATGTAGATGCCGAAGGTGATGGCCGTCAGTATGTAGCCGATGATGAAGGTGCCAAACAAGGCCGCTCCCTCGCCGTGGAAGCGCATCTTGTACTGGGTACCGTCCGGAGTCTGGGCCACGCTGTTGTCAGCGATGTAGCCCATCATCTTGCAGATGAACCAGGGGCCGTAGATGCCGAAGGTGATCGCCGTCAACAGGTAGCCGACGATCATGACGCCGAAGAGCGAGCCCCCCTCACCATTGAAGTTGAAGGTCAGGTTCCCTCGCGCCGTGGGACCGGCCGTGGTCTTCGAGCTCAAGAACTTGAGCATCTTCACCATGAACCAGGGGACGTAGATGCCGAAGGTGATCATCGTCAGCAAGTAGCCGACGAACATCACACCAAACAGCTCGCCGCCGGTGCCGTTGTAGGTGAAGCGGATCCCGCCACCTGCTACCGGCGCGCCCATCGGGCCGGCAGGGGCACCCATCGGCGCTCCCATCGGCGCTCCCGCTGGCGCTCCAGGGGCTCCCATGGGCGCTCCCGCTGGCGCTCCAGGGGCTGGCTGTCCCCAGCCACCTGCTGCAGGAGGGGCGCCGCCAGGGGGCATTCCGCCGGGAGGGGCGCCGCCAGGGGGCATTCCGCCGGGAGGCAGTCCGCCGGGAGGGGCTCCACCGGGAGGCATTCCGCCAGGAGGCATTCCGCCGGGAGGCATTCCGCCGGGAGGGGCACCGCCAGGAGGCATTCCGCCGGGAGGGGCGCCGCCAGGGGGCATTCCGCCAGGAGGCATTCCGCCGGGAGGGGCGCCGCCGGGAGGCATTCCGCCGGGAGGGGCGCCGCCAGGGGGGGGGGCCCAGCCGCCACCCGCAGGGGGTGCGCCGCCAGGTGGCGCGCCTCCGGGGGGAGGATTCCAACCTCCCGCAGCTTGCATGGGTGTCGGTTGAGCGAACTGTGGGTCACCAATGGTCATGCAGCACCTCGACTACCGCATCTACGCCACTCGGGACGCGGCGCCAACCGAAGTCGCACTCTGTGACATCTCGGGCCGCCAGCTGTTACCAGGACGCAGCGGCCCCGAAGGCGGTGCAGCTGGTTGGCCCAGGCACACAGCAGACTCACCCACCAGTAAATGCCCCCGCGACCCCTACCCCATCACCGCCGCCGCCCGCCCGCATCAGCGCCAGCGAACCGCCGCAACAGCCCCGCCAAATCGACCACGTCACCGGCAGCATCGTCCCCCATATCGACAAAACGCATGAGGTTGGCCTCCTGACCATCCGCCGCCGGTGCCGCCCAAGGCGGCGGCGGCGCCAGCCAGCTCCCATCGGGCGCCAGCATGTGACTGCGATCGGTGGCAAAGGTCGTCAGGAAATCACCCACCGGCACTACCCGAAACAGGGGCATGAAGGCAGCGCCGCCGGGGGGCAATGGTGGGAACGTCTGGGCGAGATAGCTGACCAGGGGCACCGGAACCCCAAGCTGCGTGTCGAGATCCCACACCTCGAGCTGTGCCTCGCCACAAGCAAGGAGGATCACGTGATAGTCCCAGATCACCGCTCGACCCGCGGGGCTCGCTCGCTGCTCGAGAAGAACACACTGGCGTGCCGGGTTGGAGATGAACACCACCCAGCGTTCGAGCTCGGCAAGGCTCTGGTGTTGGCAGAGCCACCACACGTTCTCTTCGCAATAACAGGGCTGGTAGCGGTGACGCCCGCTCGCGGGGACTCGCATCTGTGGCCCGTGGTGGTCCATGGTGGCGTCGAGTCACATCACCAACGAAACGAGCCGACAGCGACTCAATGGAGCGTGTGCCAACGTCCGTTGTGGGAGACTTTGGGCACTTCAGGCGAGGGAGGCTCGAGCGTTGGAGGTCGAGCCATTCGTTTGCGCTTCGGCTGGTCGAGCCGAAGCGCAAGCCGTTTTGATTCTCTGGCGGGCGCAATCTCCGCGACCTCGATGGACCGACTAGCCTTGCGCCGCCACCGCCGTCGCAGCGCTAGCCCAAGAGCAACCAGGACCCAGAGACCGGTGCTGCCGAGCAGAATCGGCAAGAACGCTCGGTGACGAGCGATGTCTTCGCGCCACGCTTGCTCGAGCCCAGAGGCATCATTCTGATAGGCGGTCCGCAGGGCTTGCTCGAACGAATGGCCGGCACGCACCTCTTCGCAAAGCCGCGGCATGCTGTGAGCGCGTTCCCCTTCGAGTAAGAAGCGGAGAAAATCGGTAGCCTCGGCGGCAGCAACGGACTGATAGGACGCTCGATCAAACAGGTACCAGTCGAGATCGACCAGCGGAACCAGACGCTGCTGCATCGACGCCCACCACAGCGATCGAGCGCGCGCCATTCCGCCCTCTCCCGAGAAGTGCAACGCATGGCCAATCCGGAACCAGCGTGGCAACGCCTGGGCGCCAGTGACCTCATCGAAAGCCAAGAGTGCCATCCCTCGCCGAAAAGCCAGCCGCGCATCGCCAGAGCTGGAGGGGCCACTGGCATGGAGCCCGATCACCAGCAATGATTGCTCGGTGAAGGCAACCACACCGCTACCTCGCGGTGAGCGGGTCGGCACGATGCGGCTGAAGTCGGCGCTCCCCACCGCAACCCGGACGTCCATCGATTCGAGGACCGCAGAGCCGAGCTGAGCCACCAGCTCGCTACGCACCCCGACCGCAGCTTCGATGAGCGCCCGCGTCCGGTCGCGGGCCGACGGATGATAGGCAAAGCGAATCCCGGAAACCTCTTCGGCGAGGTACTCGGGCGGCAAGGGCGGGATCTCCGAATCAGCACCGAGCAGTGGCGCCTCGTAGGGTCGGAGGGAGCTGCTGCGAGACGGTGGCTCGGCGGAGACAGTCAGTGGCGCAAAGCCGATGGCCAGCGCCGCCAACAGGGGTAGCCAGTGCCAGCGCAGCGGATGCCGACTCATCACTGAGTCACCCGTCCCTCGAGTACGACCACCCCGGGATCCTCGAGAGTCGTTTGTGACAGGATGAAAACGGTCACGCCCACGGCCACCACGACGCCCAAGCCAGTCCAGAACCAGGGAGAGGTCAGCAGATCAAAATCTCCATCGCCTTCTTCCTCACCTTGGTCACTGACCGTCGGGCCCCGCTGCGATGACTCGTGAGGCGCGCTCCGAGGCCCCGGTGGGGGGGCGCGCACAAGCCCGCGCAGAATGACTACAGCATCGGTCCAATCAAACGCCGTGGCCGCTTTGGGTGACGTCTGGAGCACCGTTTTTGCGGCCAACGTAACCGCCAAGAAGCGCCCCTTGTCGACCTGCAAGACCCTCGCCGTCGGGCCAGCCTGCGGCGCGCTCACCACGACAACAAGCGCCGCGCCCAGCTCCTGTCCCATCGATGTGAGGAGCCGTTTTTGAACGGCAGCGTCGGCGCCAGCCAGACTACGCAGCACCGCCACAACTTCGCCACGAGCGAGGGCCTTGGAGCTGGGAGGGGAGCCTTCGGAGGGAGGCACCCCAGGCGGCGGTTCCTGATCCACCAGGACCTGAGCCATAGCCTCGTCGATGGACGGGCGCAGCTTGGCGTCCTGATACACCAGCCGCGCAAGCGCCTTGGCGTGGGGCCGGGCGGTCTGCTGGACCGCGACGACGAGCGCTCCGCGGGCCGGCGCTTTAGCCGACGCCTTGGTTGGCGCCTTGGGCGGTGGCTGTCCGGCCATGACGACGCCACCCATCAGCAGCGCCGCAAGCGCAAAGAATATCGACGAGGCCCAACGCCCCAACATGGAACAACCGTACGGAGGCAGGCGCTAGCCGTCAAACGACGGTGCCGGGTGAGCGGGAGAGATCGCGCCCAAGAGCGCACCCGACGGTGGGAAACCTGGACACCCCGCCTCGTGCGACCTAGTCCATTGACCCTCCATGGCGGAAGATAGGAACATCGCAGCTGAATTGCACCCCTCGCGAGTGATTGGCGCCTTTGGTCAACCGCTGCTGGCTGGCCGCCGGGTGGCGGTGCTCGGCGACTGCACGACCGGGTTACCCGAAGCAGTCGCCAAAGCCAGCGGCCGTCGGGTCCATGCCTACGACCCCGATCGGGAGCGGGCCGCGGCCAGCCTCGCTCGGAGCCGCGGAAGACGGGGCGCCAGAGTCAGCACCGCACTGCTCGATGACTCGCTCGATGCCCGGGACGGCGTCTTCGATGCCGTCCTGATCGCTGACCTGGCAGAGCTGCAGGACATAGACGAGCCCGTCACGCTGGCCCACAGCTTATTGTCCCCCCGGGGATTGTTGCTGCTGGCATCGAGGAACCCGGACAGTCTTCCGCCAGAGGCGTCAGAACAACAGGCGGCCATCGGCTACTATGACCTCTACGATCGCCTCTCGGCGGTGTTCGATCACGTACGAATGCTCGGACAGGCGCCCTTCGTGGGCTACACGGTCGCCGAGTTTGCAGCCGAGGGCGACCCTGGGGTGACCATCGACACATCACTGGCCAGCCGCAGTGAAGAGCCTACCTACTTCGTGGTGGTCGCCAGTGATCGGGAGGTCGAGCTCGACCCCTACATTCTCTTGCAGGTCCCAGCGGACACGGGGCGGTCATGGCTGTGGCCAGCGGCTCGTCCCGAGCGTGACGAGGAGGCCGTCGCGGCCTTGGCGCAAGCCCAACGGGAGCGTAGCGCCCTCAGCGCCGAGCTAGACGGGCTGCGAACGCGCCACAGTGACAGCGAGAGATTGGCGCAGGAGCGACGGGAGGCGGCGACGACCCTCTCGGCACGGGTAGCCGAGCTCGAGGCAGGGCTCGCAGACCAATCGAGGCAGCTGCAAGCCCAGGTTCAGAAACACGCCGCGCAGGCCGAGGAGGCCATTCGACGGACCCAGGCCAGCGAAGCGCAACGCCGGCGCGACCGGGACGAATTCGAGCAAACCCAGCTGGCCGCCGACGAGACCCACCAGCTCGATCTCGATCAGATGTTGGAGCGCATCGCCGAGCTCGAAGGCGATGTCGAAGGAGCCGCACAGGAAGCGGCCGCACAGGAAGCGGCCGCACAGAAAGCGGCCGCACAGAAAGCGGCCGCACAGGAAGCGGCCGCACAGAAAGCGGCCGCACAGGAAGCGGCCGCACAGAAAGCGGCCGCACAGGAAGCGGCCTCCCCTTCCAACGAGACCTTGATCGAAGGATCGGTGCGGGGCTACGAGTTCCA
>JAUVCD010000297.1 GCA_030590865.1 Myxococcales bacterium
CCGGCAGCTGCCGCTGCGTTGAGGCGAGCCCGCCGGCGGCGAGCCCGTTTGGACTCGCCTCCCGCATGGGCGGTCGTCGGCGTGATGGCCGGCATCGCGGCGCGCGCCGGCTGGCCGCGAGCGTGATCTCTCACACTGATCAGCAGCGCCGCGACGTGCTTACAGGGTTGGCCCGAGCGGGCAAACACCGGGCAAGTGCAACGGGACTGGATACCATCTTCAGTGAGCTCGACCGAGACCCGGAAAGGCTTGGCCTCGTTGGCCCGGACGTTACCGGTAGCGCGAGAACCACGGATTTGGACATCGTGCACCGCCCGTCGCCGGAAGTACTCGAGGCCGCGAAGAAACGTGCGTGCCCCCAGCAGCCGGCGGAGGCCTCTATCGCTCAAAGTGGCGAGTGCGTCGGAGATCGGAGCCGCCATAGTTGTCAATGCAAGCCATCCAACGATGGGTGCATCACCTTCAACTCAAAGAAAAAACGGCAGAAAGACCAGGGCTAGTGTAGCGAGGGTCATCACCAACGCCTGGATTGCAGGACCAATGGCACCTTTTAAAGGGTCGCCGATGGTGTCACTGATGACCGCAGCAACGTAGGTTGGGTTGTCGAGCTCCGAACGGCCGGCGGACGACTGTTGCCCCCTTGGAGACACAGAGGGCCGGGCAGGCGCGTCGAATATATACCGACCACCGTAAGCGCCAGTCTCAATGTACTTCTTGGCATTGTCCCACGCGCTTCCAGCGTTGGTGAATAGAAGCGAGCTGAGTGCTCCAGCGATTGTGGCTACGACCAGAAGAGCCACAAGCGCTTCAGCGGACGAGGCCACCCTATCTTCTGTCGCAAGCAGACGCAAGGCAGCGCCAACGAAAACCGGGATTGACAGGCCCACCAAAGCGGGCGCCAACATCCCTCGTAACGCGATGCGAGAGACGGTCTCGACGAAGGCCAGTTGGGCGCGGTCCGCCGGGAAACGTTCCGGCGACTCAGATGAATCGACGGGATGCCGCCGAGCTATCGGCATCCCGCCAGTCAGCCCGTCGGACCGCTCGGTCAACTCGTCAGGCGGCGGCCCCTCATCCTCCGGCGAGTCGTGGCCCGCCAAGGGGGAGCCCGCCTGAGGATCACTGGCCAGGCCGAGCTGTACGCGCAGGTCGTTGACCACGTCCCGCCCTGCCCCCACGAACCTTCTGAGCGTCGCCCAGACGAAGGCGAGCACCACCAGGCTTCCCGTCAAGGCACCGAGATAGAGTAGCGGACTGCTGGCATCGATGAGGTCGGCGCTGCCGGCGACCGGCGCAACGTCCGTGCCTGCGCTCCACACGTCGAAGAGAAAAACCGCGAGCAGTAGAAAGCACGCCAGGCCCGAGGTCACTGCAGCGAGGGACTTGGTGAAGCTCTTCGCAGTCGTCCCCACAGCATCGAGCAGCCGCGCTCGGGCGCGAACATCTGGGCCATCGGCGGCCACGGTCATCTCGATGATGCCGCTGGCGGTGTCGACGATGCTACCCATGCGATCCATCGCCAGCACGTAGGGCGCTGCCCCCAACATGCCACCCACGGCAATGGCCACCCCAAGAACGCCGCCGCGCTCCAGACCTGTGAGGTGGCCCACGTAATGGGCACAGAAGACTGTGGTGAGCACCACGCCGATCAGCAGGATAGTCCCCTCGACGGCGGTCAACATGCCCCTCAAGGTGGCCAGAGTCGGCCCGCCGCGAGCCGCTTCGGCGAGACTGCGAACCGGCCGGTACTTGTGCTCGCTGTAATACTGAACGACGTGGAAGTGGACCAGGCTGCACACCGACCCGAGAACCGCACAGCCCCCGAAGGCTATCCAGTGGGCGCCTAACAGCCACCGGGCGCAGCCGACAGCGCCGACCGCAGCGAGCAGGCTGGTCACGTAATAGCCCCGCGCCAGCGCGTTCATCGGCACTTCCGTGTCGTCGGTGCGCACCACCATGACGCCAAACCAGGCGGCCAGTAGCCCAAAGGTACGGGCGACCAAGGGGTAGAGCACCAGGGCCGTGACGCTTGGCAGATCGCCGTTGCGCTCGTAGACCACCGCGGCCACCAACATGGTCGCGAGGGACTCGGTCACCGCCGCAGCAAAAACACCCGCCGCGCGGGGGGCCCCGTCACCGACGTTGTCGCCGACCAGATCGGCGACCGCAGCCGGATTGTTCGACCCGTCCTCAGGTAGTGACGCCTCGAGCTTGCCCACCAGATCGGCACCGAGATCAGCGACTTTGCCGAATAGCCCGCCGCCTAGTTGGCTCAACAAGGCGACCAAGGCAGCACCCAGGGCGAAGCCGGTCATCAGCATCGGAAGACGGGGCGCCTGGGCGAGGGCCTGAGCGGTGTTGCTCCCAAAGCTGCCCGCGTAGAGATAGAGCGCCAAGAAGAGCCCGGCGAGCCCCAACAAGGCGAGGGCCAAGGCAACCACGCCGGACACGGCACCAGCGCGGATGGCGACCTGCAGCGAATCGTCGAGGGAGCGCCGCATGCCAGCGGCAACCCGCGCGCTGGCATGTCGTCCCGCCCAGGCGGCAACCCAGACGGCGATCACCCCGAAGCCAGCGCCCATCAACCACGACAGAGCCGTACACAACCCAACCTCGCGGGGCGAGCCCGCCGTAATGGCATCCACCTGATAGGCGACGCCGTAGATGAGGAACAGGAGTGCCGCCACCACCCCAGCCACGGCCAGCGTCACGGCACACTGCCGCCTGAGATAGCGGCTCACGCCGTCGTTCACCAGCTGGGCGGTGCGCAGCAGGTCCGAATCGCCGACTGGTTGTTGCACGAGCCAGCGGGCGACCGTCGTAGCGAAGGCGATGGCTAACCCGCCGATCGCGCAAATGAGCAGCAGCTCCGTCATAGCTCGGTGGTGTTCAAGGCAGCCGGCCCCAGTGGGCGCCCAGGCTCTAGCGACAGCGCGGCAACAAGCACGGATAGTCGCGGCAGCTGCTCAGCGCACGCCGGTGAGCCGGGCAACCGAGTACCGTCTTTGGGCCGTGCCCGCAAGAGTATCGCACAGCAACGCTGGCCCCAGGTGAAAGCGCCGCCCGCCTCCCGCTCCAGGGCGGATGACCGGACCAGCGCTTTGCGGGCCTGCTGAGCGGTTCGGCGTTTGGCTCGGGCGCCAGGCAGACTATGCTCCGCGGATGGATATCAAGTTCGTAGGCGCCTGCCAAACCGTGACCGGCTCCATGCACCTGGTGCGCACCGAGCACGGGTGCATCCTGCTCGACTGCGGGATGTTCCAGGGCAAGCGGCGGCAGTCCCACGAGCTGAACCGCAACCTGCCGCTGCCGGTCAAGGACATCGTGGCCACGGTGCTGTCCCACGCCCACATCGACCACTCGGGAACCATCCCACTGTTGGTCAAGCGGGGCTACGCCGGCCCCATCTACTCGACCCCGGCAACCCGCGATCTCGCCACCGTGATGCTGGCAGACTCGGCGGCGATCCAGGAGCAGGACGCTCGCTACCTCAACCGGAAGGCCAAGAGGAAGGGACTGGACATCGAGCCGGCCGAGCCCCTCTACGACGAGCATGACGTGCTCGAGGCCATCGGGCGGTTCCACTCGGTCCCCTATGGCTTCCCGACCTACCTCACACCGAAGGTGAAGCTCACCTTCCTAGACGCAGGTCACGTGCTCGGCAGTGCCATCGTGGTCCTCGACATCGAGGAGCAAGGGCGCACGCGCCGAGTGGTGTTCACCGGTGACCTAGGGCGAGTGAACATGCCGATCCTCGAGGATCCCGTAGTGCCCAAGGACGCCGAGGTGCTGATCATGGAGAGCACCTACGGCGACCGCTTGCACGATGACATCGGCAAGATGGACGACGATCTGGCTGATGTCATCGCCCGCACCCACAAGCGAGGCGGCAAGGTCATCATCCCGTCCTTCGCCCTCGAGCGCGCCCAAGAGCTCGTCTACGCGCTCCGCGCTCTGCGGGAGGAAGGGCGGCTGCCCAAGATTCCGGTCTACGTGGACTCACCGCTGACGGTGAAAATCACCGACGTGTTCAAGCTCCATCCCGAATGTTACGACCAGGAGACTCGGGAGCTGCTCAAAGGGCGGAGCTCACCCTTCGAGTTCCCCGAGCTTCGCTACACCCAGTCGGTTGACGACAGCAAAGCAATCGTCGCCGACAAGCAACCCATGATTGTCATCTCCGCCAGCGGCATGTGCGAGGTCGGGCGGATCTGCCATCATCTCAGGTCGATTATCGAAGACGACAAGAACACGGTGCTCATCGTCGGCTACCAGGCCCAGCACACCCTCGGCAGGCGGCTGGTCGAGAAGCGCCGACGGGTCAAAATCTTCGGTGTCGAGCGGGACCGACGCGCCCAGGTCGTGGTGATGAATGGTTTCTCCGCCCATGCCGACCAGCAGGATCTGCTCGACTATGCGACCAAGTGTCGCGACAAGGGCGGCAAGTTGAAGCAGATCGCGTTGGTCCACGGCGATCTGAAGCCCCAGAAGGTGCTGGCAGGCAAGCTCGCCGACCTCGGCTTCGATCGTCCCATCATCCCCGAATCGGGCGACACCCTCGGGCTCTGAGCGGTTGTCACGCCCAGCGGGGGCGGCTCGAGAGCCCGCTCAGGACTCGATGGCCGCAACCACGGCCGCCAGCAACAGCTCGTCCTCCTCGGGCAGGACGGTCCGACCATCGAGCAGCAGCTGGTCGTCCCGGATCCGGGCCAATACGGGCGGGGCCCCCTGACGGAGTCGTCGGGCAAGGGCGTTGGGCTCGGCGGTCTCGACGACGAGAGCCACCGACGGCAAAGGAGTCTCGGCCAGGGTGCCACCACCAACGGCAGCGTCGAGCTCCACGATGCGGGACCGAATGCCTTTGGCACCGAGCTGCTCACCCCAACTCGTGACTCGCTCGCGAACCTGGGACAGGGGCCGATGCAACGCGGCCATCGCCGGGATGGCATCCAGATCGCCCTCCAGGTAGCTCGCCAGGGTGGCCTCGAGAGCGACGAGCGGGAGCCGCCCGAGCCGCAGCGCCCGAGCCAGCGGATCCCGGCGTAGCCGGTTGACCAGCTCGGCGTCCCCCACCACCGCCCCACCCTGGGGGCCGCCCAGCACTTTGTCACAGCTGAAGCAGACCAGCTGGGCCCCCGCCTCGACGCAGCTGCGCGCGACAGGCTCGCCCACCAGACCGGTGGGCGTGAGATCCACCAGCGCCCCACCACCTAGATCCTTGACCAGAATCACCCCCCGCTCCCGCGCCAAGGCGCCGAGCTCGCCCAGCTCGGGCCGCTCCACGAAACCGACTTGGCGGAAGTTGCCTTGATGAACCCGCAAAATCACGGCGACGTCCGAGTCCGAGTCGAGGGCCTGTCGGTAGTCAGCGACCCGAGTACGGTTGGTGGTGCCCACATCAATCATTCGGGCACCGGAGCGGGCCAGCACGTCGGGGACCCGGAAGCCACCACCGATCTCGACCAGCTCGCCGCGAGACACCACCACGCCGCGCCCCTTGGCCAGGGCGGTGAGCGCCAAGAGCACCGCGGCGGCGTTGTTGTTCACCACCAGCGCGTCCTCCGCTCCGGTGAGGTGGCACAGCGCCTGCTCGGCGAAGGCACCCCGCGCCCCCCGGCGGCCTGTCGACAAATCGAGCTCGATGGACGTGTAGCCCCCAGCGCCTTCGGTCAAGGCCGCCACCGCCGCAGAAGACAGGGGTGCACGCCCCAGGTTGGTGTGGAGCACGACACCGGTGCCGTTGATCACCCGTCGGGCCCGGCGACCAAGCGCAGCCTCCACCGCCGCCAAGACGGCCGACAAGACCCGCTCACTGCTAGGCGCCTGGCCGGTGGCCAGCACCGCCTCTCGCTCCAACCGCACTGCCTCCCGAACCAAATTCGTCAGGGCACCGATGCCGAGGCGGCGGCGCGCCCCTGCGAGGGCGGCATCGGCCGCCACCACGTCGACCTTGGGGAGCCGGCTCATCAGCTCGTGCTTCTGGCTGTCGGTCAGCTGCTTGGTCGCCATACCCCCGCTTACCTTGAGACGCCTGAAATAGGGAACAGGGAACGTTCACATTCTGTCATTCCGGCCAGGCGGTCTGATTTGCGCACTGATCGCTGGTGGCGGTGATACGCTGCCAAAACGTCGACTAGCTGAGAGCGCGCCGGCCCTATTCTGGGCGCGCCGAGCCAAGGGAGGACGCTTGATGACGTTCCGAAACCACGTCTCGCCAAACCTGACACGCCACACCGGCCTGGGACTGATGATCGTCGCAGCCGCACTGATGGTCAGCACCGACGCACCGGCCGACTGGCCACCGGCCGAGTCTCTGACCGCCGACGACCTGGCCGACCCGGTCAACTGGCCCGACGACCCAGGCTACGCCTATTGCCCCTCTAGCTCCGCCTATTGCGGCGACGACGACGACCGGGACGGTCAGTGGAACTACTACTCCTTCTTGCCGGTCCAGGAAGGCAACATGACGCTACGCCCCGAGGAGACGACCTCGGGCATGTCCATCGACCTGGCGTGGCGCTACAGCCAGGGCGACGACAGCATTCGCATCGCGGTCACCGACTCGGGCATCAAGTGGAACGAGTACGATCTGATCGAGCGCGCCTGGCTGAACCCAGGCGAGTTGCTCAACCACAAACCGACAGAGAGCGACGGTAGCCCCTGCGGCGACGCCGGCGAGCTAGTCGGTTTCGACTGCAACGGCGATGGCATCTTCAACGTCATCGACTATGCGGTCACCCCCACCCTGACCCCGGCCGAGACCGAGGGGCACCCGCTAGGAGACATCAACGGCAACGGCATTCTCGACGGTGGCGACATCATCCAGAACTTCTCGGACGAGATCGACGACGACGGCAACGGCTACGTCGACGACATCTCGGGCTGGGATTTCATGAAGGATGATAACAATCCTTATGATGATACCCGCTACGGCCACGGCACCGGCGAGGCGAAGGACTCGGTCGCCACCGGCAACGATGGCCACGGCGCCATCGGTGGCTGCCCCAAGTGCCGCGTCATCTCCATGCGGGTGGGCGACAGCTTCATGGCCGACGTGAACGCCTTCGCCCAGGCGGTGATCTACGCCACCGACAACGGCGCGCGGGTCGTGCAATGTGCGCTCGGCACGTTGAATACCAACCGCTTCTCCCAGGCGGCCCTGGACTACGCCTACGAAAACGGCGTGCTCACCGTCGCCAGCATGGCAGACGAAAACGCTCGTCATCACAACATGCCGGTGACGTCGAACCACACACTGCCCACCCACGCGGTCCAGTTCTCCCCCACCAACCGGATCACCAACGTCGAGACCTTCCTCGACTTCAACCCATGCACCAACTACGGCGGCCAGAACTTCACCAGCGTCGCCGGTAAGGGCTGCTCGAGCGAGGCGGTGGGCCAACTCTCAGGCATGAGTGGCCTGCTGTTCAGCGCCGCCCTCAAGTACAACGTGGCGCCTCCGCTGACCGCCAACGAGGCCATGCAGCTGTGGTTTCACACCGCCGATGACATCGATGTCCCCGAGTCTCGAGGCGGTCCTGACGATGAGGTCAAGTTCTCGTGGTCCCAACCGGGCTTCGACCAGCGGTTCGGTTACGGGCGGGTCAACGCCAACAGAGCTATCGAATGGGTGAAGGATGGGATGATCCCGCCAGAGGTCGACATCGTGCAACCCTATTGGTTCGAGGTGCTCTACCGCGACCAGCTGCAGGGTCCGGTGGCCATCGAGGGGACCGTCTCGGCCAAGCGCGCCACGAGCTACGACTATGTGGTCGAGTGGGCGCCAGGGGTTCAGCCCTTGGACGGCATGTTCGAGGAGATCGCCAGTGAGACCAACGTGCCCTCCGATTTGGTGACCGGCAGCGACGGTCCAGTAGCGCTGTTCGACGTTCGCACCATCGACACGACCCACGAGCCGGACGTGGACAGTCCGCTGGGCGAGAACCAGCACACCATCACCGTTCGGATCCGCGCGACAGCCCACTATGGCGGCGATGTCGGCGACGTGCCCGGTGAAATGCGGCGAACCTACTACGTTCACAGCGATCCCGATCTGGTGAAGGGCTTCCCGATCTACGTGGGCGACAGCGGTGAGGCGAGCCCCAAGATGGCGGACATCGACGGCGATGGCGTGCGCGACCTCATCTATCCCACCGGTGGCGGGATGCTCCACGTCTGGAAGATCACTCCCCAGGGTCCCGAGCCGCTCAGCGGTTTCCCCTTCCACGCCCAACGGCTGGATGGGCTGGCGGCCACGCCGGTGACCGGCAAGCCCAACTACCTGGCGGCGCCTGCCTTTGCCGACGAGCACATCGATCCCGCGATGGGCACCAGTGCTTTTTTGGCCACGCCGGCCATCGCGGATGTGGACGGCGACGACAAGCCGGAGATCGTAATCACCACATACAACGGCTTCATCTACGTCATCGAGCATGACGGGCAGCTGAAGGAGGGCTGGCCCGTCCGACTACCCGAGGTGCCCTCCTGCCCCCGAGACGGCACGGCACCCACCGGTCCCTGCATGGACACCGAAGCCATCATCGATCGCGCCGTCTTCGCCTCACCGGTCCTGGCGGACATGGACCAAGATGGGCAGCTCGACCTCATCCAGGCAGCCTTCGATGGCAAAATCTACGTCTTCAACATGGACGGTAACCTGATCGACGGCTGGCCGGTCCACCCGCATTACACTGGATCGCTGGTCGACGAGCCCGCCTTGGGCCGCATCTTCACCACCCCGGCAGTGGGCGACTTCAATGGCGATGGCTATCCCGATCTGCTCGTCGGCTCAAACGAAGCCTTGGGTCAGGGTGGCCAGTCAGGAGCCATCTACCTGATCGACGGCCGTGGAATGAACGCTGGCGACCCGCCCTATTTCGACGGCTGGCCGGTCGCCTTGACGTCCCTCAACCTGTTCCCGCTGGTGGCCGAAGGCGTTCCCAACGCGGGGGTCATCGGCATGCTCGATGGTACCCTGGTCACGGTAATGCACGGCAACGGCAGCTCGCCGTTCATCATGCCGGCCGAGCCCGGCAAGCAAACCGCGGTCGGAGCACTGCCCCCCGGCGCCCTGCCCCAGGTGATCGACCCGGGCACCGGCGAGCCCCGCCTCGGCTTAGCGCCGACCAGTCGCTTCGGGGAGTTCACCAAGGCGCGGCTAGGAGACGTCATGTTCCCGCTCTTCGCCAGCCCCTCGCTCGGCGACATCGATCAGGACGGCACGCTCGACATCGTCGCTCAGGGCAGCTCGCTCACCCTGGCCCAGAGCCTGTTGGGCAGCAACGCGAAGGGCCAACCGGGCCAACAGTTGGTCGCGGTCTGGAGCGGCAAGACCGGCGACATGCTGCCCGGATCGCCCTTCGTGCTCGAGGACTACAGCTTCTTCAACAGTCCATCGATTGTGGATCTGAACGGCGACGACTATCCCGAGGTCATCACTGGATCGGGCGGCTACTTCCTCCACGCCTGGGATGGCTGCGGTCGAGAGCCCGAAGGCTGGCCGAAGTTCACCGGCCAGTGGATCATTCCGAGCCCGGCGCTCGGCGACCTGGACGACGACGGCAAGCTCGAGCTGGCCACCGGAACCCGCAGCGGTTGGGTCTACGCGTGGCACACCGAGGCTACCGTCGATGGCATGATTCAGTGGCCGACCTACCGCCACGACAACCGCAACACCGGCAACTCAGAGACACCCCTGGAGCAAGGGGACGACACTCGGCAGGCGGCCGCGCCGATGACCAACGAGTTCTGCCGATCCGTGCTGATGACCGCTCCGCCACCGCCTCCCCTCGAGGTCGGTGGTGGCTGCGGCCAGTGCACCATTGGGGAAGCTCGCTCACGCCGGGGCCGTGGGGCCGGCTGGTTGAGCGGGGTGGCGCTCGGATTGGCGCTCGCGACACGTCGGCGCCGACGGCAGGGATAGGCGCAGGCCGGCCAGCGGTCACCGCGCATCGTCCAGCGGCTCTGGCGGGGCGAGGCCGGAGGAGATGGCCTTGCACGCACCGGTGGCTTCGGGACAGCCGCAGCCGTTTCCCCCGAGGTCTTCGAGCACGAAGGCCTTGTCGTGGGAAACCTCACCGTTGAGGTCGATGGTGTTGCAGCACAGCTCGCTGGCGCCGAGAGTGACTGCAGCGCCGAAACTCGACAGGCCCGCGCGGGCGCTTTGGGTCACCCTGCTGGTGGTCATCACTCCGCTGATCTCGCTCACCTCACCCAAGAGGAGAGTATCGATCGTGTGGATTCACTCGGTCAGCGCATCACCTCTTGGAGGGAGCTGACCGACATGTCAGTTGCCTGTGGGCAAGGCGTCAGGCGGCTCGAGGCCGGTGCTTACCAACTTGCAGATGTCACTGGCGTTGGGGCAGCCGCACAAGTTTCCCCCGCCGTCGATGACCTCGAAGTCGCCGCCGTCGTACAACTCGCCATTGAGCGCCACTGCGGCGCACCGAATATGGGTGTCGCCCAGGGAGACGGAGGCTCCGAAGCTCGCCAGGCCTGCCCGAGCGTTGTCGGCGATGAGCGCCTGGGTGATAGTGGCGGAGGCGGTCGCCGTTGCGCGGAGGACCGCAATCCCGTCGCCAAACCGACCGTCGGAGGCCGCCGGTACGGTACCCCGTACGACCGATGCAGCTACGGTAGCGTCCGAGCCGGGGACGAACAGGCCGAACTCGTGATTGGTCTCGATGAGCGAGCGAGTCACGCTGGCGCTGGAGCGCGCCGCCGGGTCGCACGCGACGCCTGTGGGCGTGTCGGAGCACACGAGCTGAACGCTGATGCCGCGCCCGTGGGTCTGGTTGGACGCCCGCGGCAGAGTGGTGCGCACGACCGTTCCGTCCACGGTGGCGTCCGAGCCGAAGACCAGCAGGCCCGCGTCGTGGTTCTGCTCGATGAGCGAGCGAGTCACGCTGGCGCTGGAGCGCGCCGCCGGGTCGCACGCGACGC
>JAUVCD010000350.1 GCA_030590865.1 Myxococcales bacterium
CTCGATGGCCGTGAACTCGGCCTTCAGACCGCAGGCTGAGCAATGGCCAGTCTGGACACCCCCCGCTTCCGCGGCGGGGGTGTACTGCCAACCTTGACCACATTTTGGGCAGGTATTTCGTTGCTGCTCCAGCTTGGCCGCTGCTTTCTTCTCAGCCTGCTCTCGCTCTGCCTCCGCGGCGCCGCGTTGCTTGGCCTCGTCGCGCAGCGCGTCGGCCTGTTGCTGCTGCGCCGCCATTTCCTGCTGCGCTTTTTCGGCGCATTCCTCGGAGCAATAGACCCCTTCGAAGGCCTTCTTGAAGAACCCGATCTTCTTGCCGCAGCCAACACATTCCTTCGCCATAGTCGCTCCCCGATCGAACCGGCGTGGTCCGCCGTCATAGGCTCACTTGGGGCTGCCCCCCGGGCTGGCTCATTGAGGCTCAGGCGAGCCGCAGTCTGGGTCGCAATCTACGTCGTCGACCGCGGTGCCGTTGGCCAGATCGTTCATCCAGTCGCGAACGGCCACACCGTCACTCGTGGCGCTGTAGAACTCAGGCTTGACGATGATGCAATGCATGTAGTCGGCGGCGATGAAGGACGAGAAGTTGGATGCCGAGGCCGAAATGGCGTCGATGTTGTCGTTCATCATCCCGGCCCAGTCTTGCGGGTCACCACCCATGTCCTCGTAGAAGGACATCTGAGTCTCGTCATGTTGGGTGTTGTATTGGCTGAACTGCTGACCGGTGAAGAATGCAGCGTAGTCCTGGTAAAGCTGAGTCACCGTCAGAGTGACCGGATTGGCGTCCGCGAGCGCCGGTACGAACGACGGCATGATCACCGATACGTCCCAAACGAAGTCCACAACCGCGAGGAAGCCTGGGACGGCGACGCCGTTGGCGCAGTCAGCGATTTGCACCACCGGCACGCCATCATAGTGTTGCATCACATGGGGTGCCCAGCCCATGGCTCCGTAGCCTCCGGCGCTGCACCCGGTCACGACCACCCGCTCAGGATCGGCTACGTTCTCATAGACCCAGTCCAGCGCCACGCCCGCGTTGACTGCGCCGCGATGCTCGATCGTCACGTCCCCGTGGGTGGTGGTCTTGTTACCGATGTGCAGGTCGCCGGTACAGTAGGGCACGAAGACGTGCCACCAGTCCTTGTACGGGTTGTCGGCGTTTTCGTGGTCGTGGATCCCCTCGAGGGTGCCTGTCAGCGTGTCGGCGTCGACGATGTCGTCAAAGCTATCGGAGCCGACGGCACAGGTGCCCGCGTCCCAGCAAGCGCCACCGCCCTCGAATTCGATGACGACCCGGTTGACGGTGCCCGGATGGACGAAGAAGGAGAAGGCGTCGCCACGGGAACAGACCGGCCCTTCGCCGCCTTCGAGCTTGTTCCACCCCGGGTCGAGCCCGGTGGGATTTTCCTCCGCCGGGTCATCGCTCGAGCAGCCAAGTAGGTGGGTGGCAAAGCCGCAGGCCAACATCAAAGGAACAATGCGTAGTGAGCTCATGGTTCTCTCCTTCGTTCGCGGGAGTGTAGCACCATGGTTGCCAGAGAGGCCCAGTCACTTTTCGATGGGCCATGGCAGGCGGCGTGGCGCTAGTGGCGTCGCAACGCGTCCGGTCAAAGCAGGCCTGTCGGCTCGTTGGGGCTTGGCCCTCAGCCGCAGGTCTGGCCGCAGACCGTCTCGACCTGCTCGACGCAGAGGGCGTCCCAGAAGCTCTCGGTGCAGTAGCTGTCTGCCTGTCCAATCTGGGAGACACAGGGGTCGCAGGTCGGGTCGAGCGCTCCGCCGGTCTCGCAGATCGGGTGGGTGCAGCCTTCGGTCGGGGTAGCGGGCGTCGGCTGCCAGGCGTTGTTCCTCACGCCGGCCATGCCGTAGAGGATCGACGGGGCCACGTCGGCCATGCGCTTGGCGATGGCTTGCCACGACGGCGCCAGCTCGTTCTGGTTGTTGGCCACCACGGTCAGGCCGGCCATCAACCCCTCGAGCAGCACCATCATGACGTCCGGCGAATCGCTCGGGTAGGACGACCGGCCGGTGGCGGCCATGTCGGCGTTGACCCAGCCGGTGGGATCGTCTGCGGTGGCCTTACCGGCGGCAACCTGGCTCGTGTAGTACGCATAGGACTGGCACGAGTGCATCGTGATGATCTGGTAGTCGTCCGAATAGGCGTCCACGTTCGACAGGAAGGGCTGGTGGCCGTAGTTCGAATGGCCGTTGTAGAAGACGAACTGGTAGTTGCTCAGCGCTTCGTAGAAGGTGTTGGCGAAGTAACCTTCTGTCGGATCGAATAGATCGATGACGATCGTCGCGCCCTCTTGCGTCCACGTGTACCGGTAGTACTCGGTGGTCACTTCGGGCTCGATGTCCAGCTCTGCCAGAGCGTCGCGATGAATGTTGAACCGGCCCATCGGGTCGTCATCGCCGTAGTTCGGCAGAATCGCCGCGCGGAACCCCTTGAGCCCGTCGCCCAGGTCGTTGAGCAGCCGGTCATATTCTGGATAGACCGTCGGGTTCGGATAGACCGATACGACGTCGATCGTGCCGGTCACCATGGGGATCTCGCAGCCCGCGTTGTCGGCATCGAAGTAGTAGTAGTACTTGTACTCCGTCAGCGTGTAGGAGCCGTAGTCCGAGGCGCAGGAGTCGCCCGCTCGAGCGAATACGTCCACTGGATCGGCGGGGATGGTGACCTCGAAGTGGGTCTTCGGCAGATCGGCGATGGTCGTGACGTCGACGCCGTAGACGGCCTTGCGAACCATGTCTACCGAGGCTTCGTAGGCGATGGTGACCAGCTCGCCCTCAACCGAGACGTTCACCGAGAGAATCTCGTCGGGCATCAGGTTTACCTGATAGGCCGCGTGCTTCATGTCGTTCTTGGCGTAGGAGATGTGGGTGGCGATCACCTCGGTCTGCAGTACCTCGTCGGTGGCCAGCTCGGCGTAGAGGCCGGTGGCGGCATGGGTCAGCGTGCCCTTGAACCGGGTGTTGACCTCGAAGGAGTTGGCGGCGATCCACTCGGTGTCGTCGAGCTCTTCGGAGCCCGTCGTGTCGCTGCTGCAGCCGACGGCGGCTCCGGTGGCGGTTAGCAGGGCGAGGAGTGAAAGTGAGCGAATCGTGGTCACGGTGGCACCTCCCAAGAGATGGGCGCAGAGGGTGTGGTTCGAGGGGTTCTGACGCGAGACAGACTAGTGGACGTCGAGGTAGCATAATGTATGCCGCCGGAGCACACGCGGTAAGTGCTTGAAATCTCGCAGTCTGGCGGCGCGGGCGGATCACTATAGATGGGTATCCGCTTACCCATGCTGGTCACGGTAATCCATCGCCGCGCCACCCCCTTCGGCCTCTGGCTCGGCCTTTCGCTGCCGGACTATCCGAGCTAGAAGGCCTGAGATGGCGTGGTTCCGCGCCTTCTTGCTCACCAAGATCACAGGAGTTGTCAGCCTTGAGGACTCTCCCCGTCATCGTCGGCTTCGGCGGCGCCAATCCCGCCGGTCGGAGCTCGTTTCACCACGCCTTCATGCGCACCATCTACGGTGTCCTACCGGCGACCGAGCAAGCCAAGGTGCGGCAGTCGTTGGCTCGGATGATGGGCATCCCGTCCGAGACGCCAGACCGGGACGTGGAGCGGCAGGTACTGGATCACACGCTGATTCGCACCATCGAGCCCGAGTATTTCGACACCGAGCGGCTCTATCGCCACAAGCAGATCGAAGCGACGCCGGCTGGCGATGGGCTGCGCTGGACGATGGATGAGGATGACCTGCCCACCGAGGTGCCTTCCCACTGGCGCATCGAGCGCCAAGCGGGCGGTCAGGTCGGCGTTGAGGTGCTCGAGCCCACCACCTTCTTCGTCGCCGATCATGAGCCCTATTCGGTTCGTGCCGGCGGACTGCTGCCCACAGGGTTCAACCCTGGTGGCAAGCACCGCAGCAAGACCCATCCCCGGGGGTTGCAGCTCGCCGTTTATGGTGCCTCAGCGGCGGTACGCTCGGTCGGCATCCCCTGGCAGGATCTCCTCGCCCAGGTCCCTGGCGACCAGGTGGCGGTCTATGCGTCCAGCGCCATGGGTCAGCTGGACTGGCGCGGGGCGGGGCAGATGCTCTCCAGTCACCTGCTCGGCAAGTTCACCTCCTCTCGGAACTGCCCCTTTGGCCTTCCCCAGATGCCCGCGGATTTCGTGAACGCCTACGTGGTCGGCAGCATCGGGCGGACCGGAGGCCTGATCGGTGCTTGTGCGACCTTCCTCTACAACTTGGAGAAGGCGGTTCGGGACATCCAGCTCGGGATTGTGAAGCTCGCCGTGGTAGGCGCCGCCGAAGCGCCAGTGGTACCCGAGGTGATCGAGGGCTATCGCGCTATGAGTGCTCTGGCGGAAGATCCGGAGCTGCTGGAGCTCGACGGCCTGACCGAAGGGCCGGCCGATCATCGCCGCGCCTCGCGCCCCTTCGCCGAGAACTGTGGCTTCATCATGAGCGATTCAGGTCAATACGTCGTGCTCATGGCTGACGACCTTGCCTTGGAGCAAGGGGCCACCATCTACGGCGCGGTGCCAGAGGTCTACATCCACGCAGACGGCGCCAAGACATCCATCTCATCCCCTGGCATCGGCAATTACATCACGCTCGGCAAGGCCTGCGCACTGGCGGCCAAGATCCTGGGAGAGGATGGGCTACGGCACCATACCTTCTTGCACGCCCACGGCACCTCGACGCCTCAGAACCGGGTGACCGAATCCCACGTATTCGACAAAGTGGCGGCAGCCTTCGATATCAACGATTGGGTCACTGCCGCCACCAAGTGCTTTGTCGGCCATTCCTTGGGTGCCGCGGCAGGGGACTCGATTGCGTTCGCCTTGGGGACGCTGGCGACCGGTTGGATCCCCGGTGTGGTCACCGCCACCGAGTTCGCGTCGGACATTCACGATGACCGGCTGTCGTTGAGCACCGAGCACCGCGACTATCCGGTCAGTCAGTGGCATGCCACCTTCATCAACTCCAAGGGGTTTGGGGGCAACAACGCCACCGGCCTGGTCTTGTCACCTAGCATCACCGAACAGTTACTCGAGCAACGGGTAGGTGCGGACGGGCTCCGCGCTCATCGCGTCAAGAACGAAGCCGTTCAGGCGCGGCAACGTGCCTTCGAGGACCAAATGCTCGCAGGCACCGACGAGCCGATTTACGACTTTGGCGCCAATGTGATGGACGGCGATGATCTGACGGTCAGCAGGACCCAGATCGACCTCCCCAGCTTCCCGCTGCCGGTGAGCCTGGACGTCGACAATCCCTTCGGGAACGTCGAGTAGCGGGGCGCTGACGAGTGACTCAGGACCGGTGTCGCCGCTGCCGCCGGCCTTGAAGCCCGACCAGCAGGCCCAGCACCGCCGCCAGACCGAAAGGCATCGGCGATGATCGCCGTCCTGGCACCTGGCAGCCACAGCCCGAGTCGTCTTCGGTCGTGCCGGGGCTCGAACCGCTGCTCGTCGTGGTTCCGCTGCTGGTGCTGGTGACGCCGCCAGAGCCTGCTGCCGCACCGGTACCGGCCCCGCCGCTGCCGCCGACTGCCCCTGCTCCGCCCGTGCCTGCGCCGCCTGTGCCGCCCTCACCGCCCGTGCCGGCGCCCTCACAGCCACCGGGGGCCACGTCGCCGGTATTCCAACTGAGCGAGTCCACCACGTTGCCCTGAGCGTCCTTGACCGTTGTGTCGACCTGCCCATTGCAGACCGAGACGAGCAAATAGCCGTGGTTCTCCATGGCGAAGGAGACGTTGTGCTCGTCCTCGAACCAGCCGAGAAACGTGGGCATCTTGTAGCCGAGATTGCCGACTGACTCGTTGTCGTAGAGCGGCGCGCCGCCACCGCCCATAATCCAATAGCGCACCCCTGGAGAGGTCCCCAGCGACTCGCCCCGTTCGAGGTAATGGTCGTGGCCACTGATGACCGCATCGACGCCATACTGCAGGAACTTGGGAAACAGAAAACGCACCGCGCGACTGCCCGCTCGTCCGTCCTTCGACGAATAGGGCGGCTCGTGGTTGAAGACGAAGATGTGCTGGATGGTCGGATCGCTGGAGTACTGGGCCAGCATCGAGTCGATCCAGGCGAGTTGAGTGGCGTCGAAGTTGGTGTAGATCAGCAGGTTGTCCACGTTGACGTGGCCGTCCAGCACGATGAAGGCCGTATTGGCATAGGTGAAGGAATAGTAAGCTTCCTTCCCCGAGGTCGCGGTCGGCGGTGCCAGGTAGTCATTGAAGAAATGGGGCAGGTTGCCGCCATCTTCCTCGTGATTGCCAATCACCGGGTACCAGGGGGTGTTCGCGATGAACGTGTGCTCGATGTCGAAGAATGACTGCCAGTCGGCCGCCACCTCGCCGGAGGAGACCATGTCGCCTGTGTTGACCAGCAGGTTGAACAGAGGCTCAGCGTTCAGGGCGTTGACCATCGTCTGGTGGCTGGCGTGATCGGTCCGGTTGTCCCCCATCACGACGAATTCGATGGGCGAGAGCGGCGCGGACGGCGCGGTCGTGAACGACCCTGAATAGGTCTCGCCATCGGCCTGCACCGAATAGCCATAGGTCGTTGCCGCACTCAGGTTGTTGACCACCACCTCGTGAATGAGCTGGGAGGGTGACGGCAGCGCGGTGTTGTCCACCGTCACCGTTCCGGTGCCCGCGCTCTCCTGCTCCCACAAGATGGTGATGCCGTCACTCCGCAGATCTTGCAGATGAGGGCCCTTGATGACGCCGGCCTGGGCCGACGTCGGCGCGCTGGTGGAGATCCCCAGCAGGACCCACAAGCCCAAGGCAGTCTCGCAAGTCAGGCGAGCGCTCTTCGATGTTGCCATGTCACGTTCCTCCGCCAAGTGGCGCGGTTGCATCTAGCCTATCGAAACCCGATCAGCCACACAAACGGCTCACGTCTTCCTCTGTTGGAGGGGCGTCGACCTGGGACCTCAATGCCCCCGTCGTTGCCATCGGGGCCGTAGGTGACCCCACCGTTGACGAGAATGCCGTCCGGGGGCGCGCAGGGATCGGGCTGGGTGATGGCCCCCGCAGTCACCCACCGGTCCACGTAGTCCAGGTCACCCCTTGGACAGGCCGGCCGGGGGCCAGTATTTCACTTGCGGTCACCGTGCGCATCCTCTAGCGGCTTGTTCAGGATAGGAGTCAAGTGATGATGACGTTCAAGTTCGAGTACATCTGGACCGACGGCTACCGGCCCCTGCCTCACATTCGCAGCAAGGTTATGGTGCGTCAGCAAGAGGCCTTTGACGGCAAAGTGGAGTCACTGCCTGAGTGGGGCTTCGATGGCAGCTCGACCAAGCAGGCCGAGGGGCATTCGTCTGATTGCATCTTGAAGCCGGTGCGGATCTATCCTGACCCGACTCGTGACCACACCTACCTGGTGCTCTGCGAGGTCTTCAACGCCGATCACACTGCGCACCGGACCAACAACCGCGCCAAGATCGTCGCTGCGGACGAGGGGGATTTCTGGTGGGGGTTCGAGCAAGAGTACGTGCTCATGACCGACGACGGCAGGCCGTTGGGCTTCCCGTCCGGAGGCTTCCCCGAGCCCCAGGGCCCCTACTACTGCGCGCTGGGTTATCACAACGTTGCGGGCCGAGAGATCGTCGAAGAGCACATGGATGCCTGCATCGCCGCCGGCGTCGGCATCTCGGGGACCAACTCGGAGGTCATGCTCGGCCAGTGGGAGTTCCAGGTCTTCGGCAAGGGCACCAAACGCGCCTGCGACGACCTGTTGATGGCCCGCTACCTGCTCTATCGCATCTCGGAGAAGTTCAAATGTGTGGTCGAGCTCGAGCCCAAGCCCATCAAGGGTGACTGGAACGGCTCGGGCATGCACAGCAACTTTTCCACCTCCCACACCCGAGACGAAGGCGGCGAGGACTACATCACCGCCCTGGCCGCGGGGTTTGCCGACTACCACCAGGAGCACCTGGCGGTCTACGGCGCCCACAACGAGCAGCGCCTCACCGGTCAGCACGAGACGGCGTCCATGGACCAATTCAAGTTTGGAGTCAGCGATCGCGGCGCGTCCATCCGCATCCCCCTCTACACCGTCGAGCACGACTGGAAGGGCTACCTCGAGGACCGGCGACCGGCGTCCAACGCCGATCCTTACCAGGTGGCCAATCGCATCATGAAGACGGTCACCGAGGTGCACGCCAAGATCGCAAAGTAGCGACCGCTGGTCCGTCACGGACGTCGCCGCCGCCCGGCCGGCCTGCTGGAAGAGAGCACGGAATCACTATGCGCACGAGATCACTGAGCCTAATCGGTGTCGGACTGCTCACGTTGTTGGTGGCAGCCCCGGCCCTGGCTTCCGAAGAGGTCACCGCCGCCATTGCCTACTACTCGATCGACAACGTCGTGCTGTTCATCTGTGCGGTGCTGGTGATCTTCATGCAGGCCGGTTTCGCCATGCTCGAATCCGGCCTGACCCCATACAAGAACACGGTCAATGTGATGTTCAAGAACATCTTTGACCTGAGTGTGGGCATCATCCTCTTCTACCTGGTGGGCTTCAGCCTGATGTATGGCGATGACCTCACCGGGATGGGCCTGCTCGCCTGGAAGGGGGTGGGCGTAGCCGAAACCCTCGATCCCGCCAAGATCGGCCCTGGCGTCCTGCACCCCCAGGTCGACTGGCTGTTTCAGGTAGCTTTTGCCGCAGCGGCGGCGACCATCGTCTCTGGTGCGGTGATGGGCCGGATTCACTTCAAGGCCTACTTGTTCAGCTCTGCCGTGATCACCACCCTGGTCTATCCCATCAGCGGGTTCTGGAAGTGGGGCGGCGGGTGGCTCGATGCCATGGGCTTCCACGACTTTGCCGGCTCGGTGGTGGTGCATTCGGTGGGTGGCTTTGCGGCGCTGGCTGGCGCCATCGTTCTCGGACCCCGCATCGGACGCTTCAATAAGGACGGCTCGGTCAACGAGATACACGGTCACAGCTTGGCTCAGGCTACTCTTGGCGTGCTGGTACTGCTGATCGGCTGGTACGGATTCAACGGCGGCAGCCAGTTGGCCTTCGCAGGGGGCGCCAACATCGAAGCGACCATGCTGATTGCGGCTAACACCACCTTGGGCGCGGCGGCAGGCGCCCTGGCATCGCTGGTCTATGCCTGGCGCTTCTCCAGCGCCCACAAGCCCAACCTCACCATGACCTTCAACGGCTTGCTCGCCGGCCTGGTCGGTATCACCGCGAACTGTGACTCGGTCACCAACATGGAGGCCATCGTCATCGGTGCGGCGGCGGGCGTCCTGGTGGTGCTCGGCAACCAGCTGCTCCTCAAGCTGAAGATCGACGATGCGGTAGGCGCGTGGCCGGTGCACGGACTCTGCGGCGTCTGGGGAGGGATCGCCGCGGGTATCTTTGGTGGCAAGGCGCTCATGCCCCAGATCGTCGGCTCCCTGGCCATTCCTCTCTGGGCCTTCGGGACCATGTTCTCCGTCTTCTGGGTCCTGAAGAAGCTCAACAAGCTGCGGGTGAGCCAGGATGAAGAGTTGGCCGGGCTCGACATCGCGGAGCACGGGGAGACCGAGGGCTAGGAGGAGCGGCGATCTCGGCGGGCGCGGCGGGCTGCTCTCACCGTGCCCGCCTCAGCGTCTCGCCATCGATCAAGGCGCCAGTCATTGCGGCGCAGCCGTTGCCCCCAGTCCCCTGCGGAGCCACTCTAGCGTCAACTCGACCAGCCAGGAATTTTACCGATGCACAGCATCATCGTCGTTCTCATCG
>JAUVCD010001075.1 GCA_030590865.1 Myxococcales bacterium
AAGCTCCTCAAGCAGCACCGGCCCTACCACGAGTCTGATCACGTGCTCAATATCGCCTACAACAGTCTGTGCGGCGGCCGGGTGCTGGAGGACATCGAGCTACGCAGAAACGACGAGGTGCACCTGGATGCGTTGGGCGCCCAGAGCATCCCGGACCCGACCACCGCCGGGGATTTTTGCCGTCGGTTTGAACCCTCTGACATCCACGCGCTGATGGACGCAGGCAACGAGGCCCGCCTCAAGGTCTGGTGGCAACAGCCCGCGGCGTTTTTCCAACAAACGGCCAAGATCGACGCCGACGGCTCCCTGGTGCCCACGACGGGCGAGTGCAAAGAAGGCATGGACATCGCCTACAACGGCATGTGGGGCTACCACCCGCTGCTGGTCTCCCTAGCCAATACCCAGGAGCCTTTGTACCTGCTCAATCGCAGTGGAAACCGCCACTCGCACGAGGGCGTGATCCCGCTTTACGACAAGGCGATCGCGCTGTGCCGCCGAGGCGGCTTCGGGGACATCTTGTTGCGGGGCGACACGGACTTCTCACGAACCACAGAGTTTGATCGTTGGGATGACGACGATGTGCGCTTCGTCTTCGGCTACGACGCGATGAAGAATCTGGTGAATCAGGCCGATTTGAGCCCTGAGAGCGAATATCAGGAGCTGGTGCGCCATGTCGAGCGCGCCATCAAGACCGAGCCTCGCGAACGACCCGAGAACGTCAAAGAACAGGTCGTTTTCGAGCGCGGATACAAAAACAAGAAGCTCAAGTCCGAGCAGGTCGTCGAATTCGAATACAAGCCGGTGGCGTGCCAGCGCCCTTACCGCATGGTGGTGGTGCGCAAAAACCTATCTGTCGAAAAGGGCGAGTTGGTGCTGCTCGACGAGATTCGCTACTTCTTCTACGTCACCAACGACCGGTCGATGACGAAGGAGCAGGTCGTCGACGAGGCGGCCCAGCGGTGCAATCAGGAGAACCTGATCGCTCAACTCAAGGATGGGGTCCGGGCGCTGCACGCGCCGGTGAATACCTTGAACGCCAACTGGGCTTACATGGTCATGTCAGCCTTTGCCTGGAGCTTCAAGGCCTGGGCCGCATTGATGCTACCCATCCATGGCCGTTGGCGTGAAAAGCACACCGGCGAACGCGACCTACTGCTGCGCATGGAGTACCGCACCTTCTACAACACCTTCATCGCGATCCCGGCGCAGATCATCAAAACCGGTCGCCGAATCGTGTACCGACTGCTGGCGTGGAACCCCCATCTGCCCATCTTCTTCAGGCTCTACGAATCGCTCCGTGAGTGAGCCGTCAGCGCGGTCGCGCCGTGGCAACACGTCACGGTGAGCGGCTCAACCCCAACCCCTCAACTCACTGGAGCGAAACACGAAGAAAAGACAACCGGGAGACGGCAAGACCGCAGCAGCGGAGGCGGCGCTGTGCCCCGCCGCCTCGCCGCCGCCTCCCTGGAGCGTCACGTAATCAACTGCGCTTGTTTGAGGACTAGGGCGGATAGCCGGTGATCGACCGGATCTCTTCGTAGAGGGGCTTGAGGCGCTTGTAGAGTGGCAGGTAGACGCGCCGGAAGAGGCTGTCGTAGATCCTCACCGCTTCGGGGTTGGGTTCGAAGCTGTCACGCAGGCGGGTCATGTCGACCACGGCGGTCCCGAAGCTGTCGTGCAGCCCAAGGCCCACCGCCAGATCCATGGCCGCGCCAAGACCCGAGGCCTCGTGGACGTGGGGGCGGGAGGCCGGGAGGCCGAAGACATCGGCGGTGATCTGCATGGCGGCGTCGGACTGGGAGCCGCCGCCGGCCACCCGGAGCTCGGTGATCGGGCACTTCGTGCGCGTGTCCATGCGCTCCTGGCCGTCGCGCAGTCCGTAGGCCAGG
>JAUVCD010001108.1 GCA_030590865.1 Myxococcales bacterium
TATCCCGCGGGATCACCGACCGGCGCACTAGCCGATCGCTTCGAAACGAAAGCAATAGGCTTTCGCCAGCGCAAACTGCTCGTCCAGTCCGAGGAAGCACACCGCGGTCTGCTTGTTGCCGGCCCAGGTTCCGTTACGGGAGCCCAGATCGGCGACGACCAGCCGGCCCTCGGCTGCCGGCACGAAGGCGACCAAGGCATGCACTCGTGACAGTTGGCTCGACGCGATCGTCACATCGCAATCGGCGCTTCGGCCTACCAGCAGCACTCTGCCGGGCATGACGTGGAACAGATCGCCTTCGCGAAGCGGTGCGCCGCCATCGACACCAACCGCCTCTGCTTCGGGAGCGAGCCCCAGGTATCGCAGCGTGGCCGCTCCAGGATGGCTCATTGGCGCCATCCCCGGCTGGCTGGCGCCCGATTGCCCAGGGCTGCTGTCGCCACTCTGCTCGAAGTCGAACAGGTCGCTGATGGCGGCGGGTAACGAGCGCTCGAGCGCCCGCCGCCGCCACAGTTGGTCGAAGGCGCGGAGGCATTGATGCTGGGCGGCGGTCTCGAGGGTGCCGGGACGCACCGAGCGCACCACCGAGAGCGCCTCGTTGACCGAAGCGCCCAGGGCCGTGAGGCAGGCGGCGCTCACCAGGCCGGTGCGGCCGAGGCCGTCGCGGCAGTGAATGACGACCCTCTGGCCGTCTCGTACCAGCGTCAGGATGCGCTCGACTAGCGTGACCAGCTGGTCGATGGGGACTGGGACGTTGGCGTCCGGCAGCGGCGCCCAATGGGTTTCCAAGTCGAGCGCCTGAGCGCGCACCAGCAGATCAGGGATCTCCAAGGCGGCAAGCTCGTCGGCCATGTACTGTCCCCGCTCCAGCAGCGTGACCAGCATATCGACGCGATAGTCGTCACTCAGGCGGTTGAGATCCTGGTCCAGATCCCGGGCCCAGGGGCCGTCGGGAGCGGATGGATCGAGGCGGCCTGGCGCTGCGCTCATCCCAATGCGGCCCTCGAGGCTCACCGACTTGCGGGGCAAAAAGTCGATGTGGAGAGGGTGGGTCTCCGAGGTCTTGACCGGGCGGCTCATGAGCAGGTCGAAGGATGAGGTGGCTGGTTGCTGCAGGCAAGCGGTGGTCGTCCCAAGGCGCTCCTTATCAGAACTGCCGCCAGCGAGGAACGCAGACTTGCCTAGGGGTCAGGGTTGCAGCGTCATGCCAGCACCTGCCGGCAGGTTTCTGCCCCTGTGCCCAGTAGCCGCTAGATCGCCTCGGTGGACTGGACCATTTTTTCCACGAAGGTTGTTCGGGGCCGAACCATCGCGCGCCTGACCGTCACGTGCTGCACCGCCACCGGCATGAAGTACGGCTCTTTGATGAACGCCGTCAGCGGGTCGTCGTCAAAGTCGTAGTTGTCATCCACGTAGGTGTAGCTCGTGGGGTAGGGGTAAAAATGGGTGAACTCGCTCAACCCGTCGTCACCGCCTGCCTTTTCCAGCAGCAAGGCGGATGCGTTCGCTGTGACCAACAGGGTGACCCCGGTGGCTAGCGCCCCGATCGCTCTCCTCGACCATTTCTCCATCAGGTATGCCCTCACTGTAAAAATACAGCGGGTTGTCGCCAATTCGTCAATAGTCTTGGCGTGGCTCACCTG
>JAUVCD010000577.1 GCA_030590865.1 Myxococcales bacterium
CGTTGTTCTTGCTCCTCACGGCGGGCTGCAGCCCAGGGGCGGCCACCGGCTCACTGGCCCGCCCGCCCGAGTTCGCCCCGGAAGGGCAAACCAAATGCGGGGTGACCAAGAGCCAGTCGCGGCCCTTGATCGTCGAGTGGCCTGCCTCGGATCGGGCCGCCCTGGAGAGCCAATCGCGCCGTGGCCGAGTCGTGGTGCGTTACAGTGGGTGCGAGATCGAGCTGCTCCGCCACTGTCGCGCGCCAGGTGGGTACGAATACGCGGCGCTGACGCCGAAGCGGGAGACCGTGTCGATTCGCAACGCCGACGAGCTCTACGCCCACATCCCGATTCACGCCGCCAAGTTCGAAGGGGCACTGGAGCGGAGTGGAGAGCTCAACGTGTCCATGACCATCGTGGGCATGTATGAGTCCCTGGCACCACCACCGCAACGGGGCGAGCTGCACGGCGACTGTCGCGGGGCCACCCACGTCATTAACGCTCTCACCATCGGCGCCTTCGAGTTCTACGCCGGAGCCCATGGTAGCGCAGCAACATCGGTGGAGATTCTGACTGCCGCCGCAGGCGCGAAGAGCTCGTCTGCCCGCGAGTCGCTGAGCAAGGATGGCGACGATACAGCCTGCCAGCAGGCGACCCGGAAGGACCAGGATCCACCGGACGGTTGTGGCGGCCTGCTGCGCATCGAGGTGGTGCCCGTCCCAGCAGCGGCCCCATCCAAATCCGGGACCTCGACGACCTCAGCGAAGGCGGACGCAGGACGCTCGGTGGTGCAACAGGCTCCGTCGGTCCCGACCCACCGCTGCCCCGCCAGCCAGCAACTCATTGCAGGCCGCTGCGTGGACCGAGACCACCAGCCGGTGGCTGAGCTGGCGGTTGAAGACCGCGGCTACCGGGACAGCCAGGGGGGCGCCGGCTGGGGCAATCGCTGCTTCGGTCACGTCCGGGCGCGGCGGTTGACCAACGCCCGCGCGGCCTGCCAGCGAGGCCTCGCGATGAACCCAAACCCGGCGATCCACGGAGCGATCCTCTACAGCCTCGCCGTGACCGAGGAGCTGGCCGGCGATCCGGTGCGAGCCTGCCGTTTCTTGCGCCAGTCGCTCCGCGTGCGACCAGACAACAAGCCCACTCAGGCCAAGCTCGACGCGCTCGGCTGCGATGATCCAGACGCAGACCGCTGAGTCGGCGGTGGTCGCCGCCCTGTCGCGCTGCTGGGCGTGACCGCCTGGTCAGGACCTACTTGAGGTCCTCAATCTTCCACAAGCCGTTCTCGCGGACGAAAAGCACAGTTCCACCGGCACCATAAGGCATCGCGGCGCGGTCCTCGGTCTCTTCGATGCGGGCCGTGGTCAGCGCGCTCCTGATGGCCTGGACGATGCTCGAGATGTACTCCTTCTGGTCACCGGTCCAGGCTTCTTTCAGCTTGGCAGCCGTGAGGGCTCCGCCGTCGGCAGCGGCGGCGTTGGCCTTGGGCAGGTCGCCGTCCACTCTGCCTTCCCCGCCGGCGGGCTTGCCGATAGGCCCCCACAGAGCATCGGTGCGCCCTTCTCGTTCGCCATCGGGCACGTAGTGCATCAATACGTCGAAGCGCTGGCGATCGAAGGCCCGCAAGAACCCCTCGAGGGCCTGGCGTGGCGTGGCCTGGCCATACCGATCGATGCCACTTCCGTCGATGGTCCAGCGACCGCTCTCGTAGACGAGCTGAAGCTGGTCACCACTAGGCGCCGTGACGGTCGCTCTCACCACCGGGGCACTGCCCGGGCGTGCCAGTGATTGCGCGATATCCCGCACGTCCTCAGGGTTCTCTTTGACCATCCGGCGGAAAGCCTCGAGGGATACCGACCGTTTCGCGTCGTTGGACAGCAACCGATAGGCGTCATCGGCCCGCCCCGCCGCGAGTGCGTCGGCATAGGCTGACAATGTCTCGGCAGGGCCCTCGGCTCCCTCGACCTTGGGCTCACAACCCGTCGCGAGCAGGCATGCCAGCACCGCTATTCGTAACCCAGCTCGCTCCACGCCACATCGATAGCACAATCGGTCGGTTGGACTACAGGCTTGCGACCATCACGCCCGCACCGCCCCGAGGTCGCCCCCGCTGAGGCGACGGCTCGGTGAGCCAAAGGGCGCCGCCAAGGCGACCGGTTTGGACAACAGCCGTGGCCTGAGCCTGGGGCTTGTACTACGCTCTCCCCTTATGGGTGGCCAGAGCCCGGATAGTGTACGGCTGGAAGGCCATCTCGCGGCTCTGCCGATCCTTCCGCTACGTAACTCGGTCCTATTTCCGACCTCGGTCGTTCCGATCAACGTCGGGCGACCGCGAAGCGTGCGGCTGGTCCAAGACCTGCTGGGACAACCGCGGGCCTTCGTGGGCGTGGTGAGCCAGCGAGCTCCAGAGACCAACGAGCCTACCTTCGACGATCTCTACGAGGTGGGCACCGTGGCGCGAGTCGTGAAAGTGATTCGCCTCGGCCCTACCAACTACTCGGTGGTCCTCAATGGCCTGGGCCGCATCCAGGTCGAGCGGCCTATTTCCCTAGAGCCCTACATGCGAGCCCAGGTGAGTCGCGTGCGGATCCCCCGCACTCGGGACGTGGAGATCGATGCCCTCGGCGCCACCCTGCGCGAGTCCACCCGTGAGGTCCTGGCTCTGATGCCCAACCTGCCGACCGAGACGGCGGGCATCCTCGACCACGTCCGGGATCCGGCAGCCCTGGCTGATCTCATCGCCGCGAATTTTCCGCCCAGCGAGGCGTCGGTGGTGGAGAAGCAGCAGGTGCTCGAGGCCTTCGACGTCAAGCAACGGGTCAAGCTGCTGCTCGGCATGGTGGCGCCTCAGCTCGAGGTTCTGCGAGTGAAGCAAGAGATCTCCTCGATGGTCGAAGAGGAGATGTCCCGTTCCCAACGGGAGGAGATGCTGCGCCAACAGCTGTCGTCGATCCGCCAGGCCTTGGGCGAGCAGGACGACGATGACGAGCTAGACCAGTTGCGAGGCCGAGTCCTGAAGGCCAAGCCCCATGACGAGGCCCTGGAGGCGGCGCGCAAGAACCTGCGGCGCCTTTCGACCATGGCGCCCATGTCGGCGGAGTACAACGTCGCCTACACCTACGTCGAGTGGATCGCCGATCTGCCCTGGTCGAAGACGACGGAGGACAACTTCGACGTCAAGACCGTGCGGCGGTGCCTCGACGAGGACCACCACGGCCTCGAGAAGATCAAGAAGCGCATCGTCGAGTTCGCCGCCGTGCGGCAGTTGCGGGCGGACATGAAGGGGTCGATCCTGCTGTTCGTCGGCCCCCCGGGGGTCGGCAAGACCTCCCTTGGGCGGTCCATCGCCCGGGCCACCGGGCGGGCCTATGAGCGCATCGCTTTGGGTGGCGTGCAGGACGAGGCCGAAATTCGGGGCCACCGGCGAACCTATGTTGGAGCGCTGCCTGGGCGGGTCATCCAGGCGCTCAAGCGGGCGGGAACGAAGAACCCGGTGCTGGTGCTCGACGAGGTCGAGAAGATGGGAGCCGATCTGCGAGGGGATCCGGCCAGCGCGCTGCTCGAGGTGCTCGACTCGGAGCAGAATAATGCCTTCCGAGATCACTACATGGAGCTGCCCTTCGACCTGTCGAAGGTGCTGTTCATCGCCACGGGCAACACGCTACGAGGCATTCCGCCAGCCTTGCTGGATCGGATGGAGACCATCGTGGTGCCTGGCTACATCCGGAGCGACAAGATCGCCATTGCCCGCGATTTTCTGGTGCCCAAGCAGCTGTCGGGCCACGGACTCACCCCTGAGCAACTCGATTTTACCGATGAAGGCATCGCGGCGCTGGTCGATTTCTACACTCGAGAGGCTGGCGTTCGCACCTTGGAGCGACAGATCGGTGCGGTGTGTCGCGCTGCGGCCATGAAGATCGCCGACGGCAAAGAGATCGCCGATCTGGTGACCCACGACTACGTCGAGACCGTGCTCGGGACTCACAAGTACCACCCGGAGAACGCCGAACAGCAACTGCGCCCTGGGGTCGCCACTGGCCTGGCCTCGTCCGCCGATGGCGGTCGCCTGATGTTCATCGAAGCCAGCAAGATGCCCGGCACGGGCAAAGTGGTGCTCACCGGCAACATGCGCAACGTGATGCAAGAATCGGCGGCCGCAGCGGTGTCCTACGTGCGCAGCCACGCCGCCAAGCTCCACCTCGACCCTGAGTGGATCAAGGACATCGACCTTCATTTGCACGCGCCGCAGCATGGCGTGCCCAAGGACGGCCCGGGCACTGGCGTGGCCATGTACGCCGCTGTCGCCTCGCTGATGCTCGACTTCCCGTTGCGCGCTGACGTGGCCATGATGGGTGAGATCTCGCTCCGGGGACGGGTGCTGCGGGTGGAGGACCTCATCCAGAAGCTGCTGGCCGCCCACCGGGCCGGGATTCGTGAGGTGCTCGTCCCCAAACAGAATCGCGTCGAGCTGAGCGAAATCCCCGACCATTTGATCGAAGATCTCAACCTGCGATTCATCGCCACGATCGAGGACGTGTTGCCCCTCGTGCTCGCCACCCCGCCGAACGGGGAGACCGCCCCGGCCAGCGACGGAGCCACGACCTTGGCGCCTCCTCAATGACAGGCGCCCGGCAGAGCCTCACGGGATGAAACGGCTATCGCACCAACGCCTCGTGGGGGCGGCGGTGATCGGGCTGGTGCTCGGAGGGTTGGGGTTGCAGAACCTGCTGGCCCGCCCAGGGTACGAAATGGCTTTGGCCGCAGGTCTGTTGTGCCCCTCCGTCGCCGCCCTCGTCACCGCTGGCGAGCTCGGCCGCCGGGCCCTCGGGGGCTTGGCCATGCTGAGACGAGCCCTGGAGACCGGCGTGGTGCTGGCGCTGGTCGCCTACGTGGTGGCCTTCACCCACGGACTCTTCGCTGGCTTCTGCGATCTGCGCGCGGGCACGGTCTTGTTTGTGCTCGGCCCGGGCGTCGGAACGGTGCTCGGCTCGGTGTGGGGCACCGTCGCAGCTGAGCTGCCACCCCAGCTAGGCATGCAGCGGTCCCGAAAAAGGAGCGCAGTGAGCGTGCTGGTGGCGCTCGGCGGTCCCCTGGGCAGCATCCTCGCGAACCTCGCGCTCATCTACGGTTCGCCAGTCATATTTGCCTATGATCCCTTCGCCGGCTACTTCAGCGGCGCCCTCTACGACACGGTCCTCACCACCGAGGGGATGTGGTCCTACCGAGCGGCTTCGGCTGCCACCCTGCTGAGCTGTTGGGTCGCTGCCTGGCATCTCGAACGGGACGGCGAGGGTCGCTTGCGCTTTTTCCCTCGCCGCCGCCCCGGCGTGCTGGCTTGCGGCGCCCTCGCTGCAGTTGCCAGCACCGGAACCGTGGCGCTAGGTGATCGTCTGGGTCACTGGCAAACCGCCTCGAGCATCGCCGCCGAGCTTGGCGGCGAGACGACCGTCGGCCCCTGCCAGGTCCGGCATGACCGCCGCATCCCCCAGGAGGACATCAGGCGCTTCGCTGCCGACTGCGCCGCCCACGTGGCGACCATCGGTCGGTGGCTCGGCCGGGGCTCTGATGAGCCCGTCACGGTCTACCTGTTCCGCAATCGGTCGCAGAAGCGCTACCTGATGGGCGCCAGCGGCACCTCGATCGCCAAGCCTTGGCGGCGGGAGATCTATCTCCAGGACGAGGACTATCCCCACCCATCCTTGGGTCACGAGCTGGCTCATGTCTTGGCAGGCTCCCTGGGTCGTGGCCCTTTCGACATCGCCGGCTCCCTTGGTGGGCTGTGGCCCGATCCCGGTCTGATCGAGGGCATCGCGGTGGCCGCCGCACCTCGGAACGACAACCTGACGGCCGACCAATGGGCCGCGGCCATGCGCCGCATCGAGGTGCTTCCGCCGATCCAAACGCTCATGTCGCTGTCCTTCTTCACGTCTGCGGCCAGCACCGGCTACACCGCCGCCGGCTCGTTCGTCGGTCAGATCCATAGCCGCCACGGCAGCGAGATCGTGGCTCGCTGGTACGGCGGCGAGCCGCTGGACGAGCTCACCGGATTGAGCTGGAGGGCCATGGAAGCCGCGTGGTGGAGCGTCTTGGACGCCATCGAGTTGAGTGACGCCACGCTCCACGCCGCTAGGGTGCGTTTCGATCGGCCCAGTGTGCTGGCCCGACGGTGCCCCCATGTGGTCGATGAGCTACTCGGCGAGGCGGCAGGTCTGGATGGTACCGGCAATTTGAGCGGCGCTCTGACGCGCTATCGTA